>NZ_JACFYV010000009.1:0-77535 GCF_016759955.1 Burkholderia sp. KCJ3K979 | reverse complement strand
CCCCGCCGCTCCACGCATGCGGCAGCCGGCGGACGATGCACACCCTGACGACCAGCCGGCCGCTCTTCAGATAATCGACGTAGTCCGCATCGTCCTGCGCGTAGCTGCGTTGCTCGCCAATGCGGATCGCCCCGTGTTCGTCGACGAGCCGGTTGAGCCGCGCGAACGCGATGCCGAGCTGCGTCGCGTTCCGGTCGGTCACGACGGTATCGAGCGCGCCGTGGATGACGAGGGCCGGCATGCCGGGATAGGACGCGACGTCGGCGCACGCGTCGAGCGCGGCGACCGGATCGTCGCGGAGGCCGCGACGCATCAGGCTCATCGCGGCCATCGTCGACGACGGCGGCGCGATGGCCGGGCCGGAGTGCAGGCCGACGGCCGCGAAGTGGTCGGGATACCGGAGCGCCAGCGCGGCGGCGAGCCCGGCGCCGGCGGACAAGCCGGCCACGTAGATCCGGTCGCGATCGAAGCCGTGGCGCCGCACGATGGCGTCGACCAGCGACGCGACGGCCGCGGCTTCGGACTCGGTCGCGTCGCCATGCCAGTGCCAGCAGCGGTGCGCATGGGCCGTCTTGGCCTGTTCGGGAAACAGCACGGCGAACCCCGCGCGCTCGGCCAGACGGCAGATGCGCGTGCCCGTGGCGAACGATTCGGCGGTCTGCTTGCAGCCGTGCAGCATGACGACCGCCGGCATGCCCGCTGTCTTGGCGGGTGCGGTGGGAAGATACAGCGCATACGCAAGATGGTTCACGAGCCGGCCAGCACTCGGACCGGCGGAATGAAACGAGCGCAGCCAGGTGCCGGGCGGTTGGGCCGACGGTGTGCGTGCGGTATGCGTGGCACCTGTCCGTTTGGCGGCGCGGGCGCGAGCGGGGGCGGCCGGCTTGGCGGGCCGTTGAGCGGCCTTCGCGGCGGTTTTTTGGGCGGCCGGTCGCGGCTTGCCGGCCCGCTTCTTCGGCCGCGCACCGGTCGCGATGGAAAACAGTTCGAGATGCCGCAGCCAGAGGCTGGATTTTTTCCTGGGCATGTGCAGTTTCGTGCCGGCGGCCGGCCGTGGCGGGAAGAGGCGGCCGACTCCACCGTCGGATGGAAGTCGAACGGGCGCGAAGCAAGGTTCGTGCTGCCGGTGCCGCGGCAACCGAAAGACGGCGTCCGGCAGAACGGGGGTGACGCGCATCGATTATCGGCGATGCTGGCCGCCCGACGTGACGGGCGTGCGAATCGAAGCCTACTTCGGCCCTGAAAAGGACCATGGTGCATCCGGAATCGTCCGGCCCGCCGGGCCCTGGCCGCCGGGCGTTCACCGCCCGTGCAGCCGGAAATGACGACGGCGGCGATCGAATCGTCGGATAACGCCGTTATTCAGTGATATCGTGCGGTTCGACAGAAGCGTCCAACGTTCATTCCGTTGTGAGGGGCGATATGCGTCTTGCTGATTTCATCGTACGGAACATGGAAACGATCCTGGTGCAGTGGGAAGCGTTTGCCGCCACGCTGTTACCGGCCGCGAGGCACATGAACTCGCAGGGGCTACGCGACCATGCTCGCGAAATCCTGATCGCCGTCGCCAAGGACATCGCGACCCCGCAAACGCGGGAAGCGCAACACGAAAAATCGCTGGGGCGCGCCCCCGAGCCGGCGAACGCCAGCGAGACGGCCGCCCAGACGCATGCCGTTCTGCGCGCCCGGCGGGGCTTCAACATCAACCAGCTGGCAGCCGAGTATCGGGCGCTGCGTGCCAGTGTGCTGCGGCTGTGGATCGATGCGTGTCAGCCGGCCACGCCCGATATGGACGACATGATTCGCTTCAACGAAGCGATCGATCAAGCGCTGGCCGAATCAGTCTCTTTTTTTACCGAACAGGTCGAACAGGCTCGCAACCTGCTTCTCGGCATGCTGAGTCACGACATGCGCACGCCGCTGCAGACCATCCAGCTCACGGCGTCGTATCTTGCCGCCCTCAACGCAGGCGAGGCCGTATCGGAGGCCGCCGCTCGGCTGATCAGAAGCGGCGGCCGCATGCAGGGTCTTCTCGACGATCTCTGCGATTTCAATCGAACCCAGCTCGGGCTGGGCATCAACGTCGTTCCCCGCAATATCGATCTCGCACATGTGCTCGACAATGTGGTGGACGAGTTGCGGGCCGGTCATCCGGATCGCGAAATTACCGTCGATATGCGCGGCGATCTCCGGGGTGAGTGGGACGACCAGCGAATGCAGCAGTTGCTGAGCAACCTGGTGAGCAATGCCATCAAGTATGGCGCGCGCGATACACCGGTGCGGGTGGTGGCCACGGCGACCGGCGATGAAGTGTTCGTCGAGGTCGGCAACAGCGGGCCGGCGATCGATCCGCGCACGCTCGACCGCATTTTCGATCCGCTCGAGCGCGGGGACGAGCGTCAGGGAAGGAAGGGTGACGATGCCGGCCTGGGGCTCGGCTTGTTCATCGCGAGGGAAATCGCCAACGCGCATCGCGGCCGGATCGACGCGCGGTCCGATCAGACGGAAACCGTGTTTGCGGTGCGGCTGCCGAGAGGTGTATGAAGCGGGAAGCGCGGATCGGGGGATGATTAGCCGTCGGGCTTGCGGTCGGCGGTGGCGAGAGGCCGCTACCGGCCAGGAACGGCCATTCGACACAGCTTTTTAGATCGTCGGCAATCGGTGCGGATAAGGGCGTAGCCTTTAGCGGTTACCGTCGATCAGATCGTTCAGCAGCGCATCGAACGCGGCCTGTGCGTCTTCAAGTTCCTGCAGGGCGGCATCAAAGGTTTGCAGCGCGAACGGCGAAGGCTCGCCGCTGCCTTGCGGCGGAAATTGCTTCTGCATCGAGGCGAACGTACTCTGCACGCGCAGCGTGGCGGCCACCATGCGCTCCATCGCCTGGGTTTCTTCGGCTCGGGCCTGTTCCGGATTCATTCCTCTCTCCTTGGATGGTTTTCTTGAAGACCAGATCGTACACGCTGTGTCCGTTCTTGCCGCCCTTGGCAGAACGACTCCGTTGAAGGTTCCAACGGCACGCTGCGGGAGAAGCGATTTAATCGGGAATGATTCCGCAGTCGCGCCGAGGCCAAGATACTCATCGAGCGAGGCTATAAAATCCCGCCGCAGGTCACAACGATTGGCCGCTTTGGATAAATCTGAAGGCCCGTTCTGGGTCGGCTGTTGCCGCCCGTGTCGGGCAGCAGTCGGCCTCGACAGTCCTAGGCAATCGCTCTCAAGCAGCCATTCGAACGTCGACTGTACCTTGCCAACGGACTCACGCGTGCCAATCGTATCCGTCGCGGCACGCCACGCCCTGAACGCGAAGGCGCGAATATGGGCGCGTCCGATCGTCTTGGGACACGCACACCGGACACCGGTCGATGCCGTGGCGCTTGACCCGGAATGCGACTCGGTCGCCGCTCGCCGCTACCGATAAACGGCCCGTGGCTGCGCTGGCGGGGCGACAACTAAATTGACGCGAGCGGAATCATGCGCCTGGCTGACTGTGCGTCACGCCACGAGCAGACAAACGGCAGCGTGTACCTTAGACTCTTGCCGCAATGACCATTGAGTGGCCGGATGCTTCGTCAACGAGAGCATCCGAGTCAGGGACGACATCGCCTTTGTCCATTTGATCAGCATCCGAGCGAGTCCCGAAAGGTTGGGCAACCGCATGGAAGCGTTGCTGCGGCAAAGCCGCTCGGCCGTCGCGGTGAAGCCTGTGAACGATAGAAGTATCTAAGGATGCTGCATGGCGACCAAGCTGTCATTTGAAGTTCTCGAAGTTTTGGATGCAATTGACCGGACCGGTACATTCGCCGAGGCGGCCGAGTTGTTGCATAGAGTTCCGTCCACGCTCACTTACCTTGTGCAAAAGCTGGAAAGCGACATGGATGTCGAGCTGTTCGATCGCAGCGGCAGACGGACGAGACTCACGGAAGCGGGTCGTGCTGTTGTGGAAGATGGGCGTCGACTTTTAGACGCGGCTCGACACCTGGAGGCCAAAGCAAAAGGCATTCGAGACAGATGGGAATCGGAGCTTCGACTATGCGTCGATGCAATCTTGCCAATCCAGTCCTTATGGCCATATGTCCATGCCTTCTACGACCTGGAGATGAATACCCAGCTAAGTCTTTCCACCGAGGTGCTTGGGGGCGTGTGGGATGCCCTGGTTACGCGGCGTGCCGATCTCGCGATAGGGGCGTTCGGCGAGCCGCCGCATGCCGCCAATATAGCGGCCCGGCCAATCGGAACTCTCCGGCACGTTTTTGTCGTGGCTCCGGACCATCCACTCGCCCGCATCCCCGAGCCGTTGGAGAGCGAAACGATCGCAGGATATCGAGGCGTTGTCATCAGTGACACTTCTCGCGAACTGCAACGGCAATCTGTGGCCACCCGTGACGGACAGCCACTGGTCATCGTGCCGACGCTCGCAGCTAAACTGCAAGCACTGTGTGAAGGTATCGCTGTCGGGATGCTGCCTGATTTCGTAGCGAAAGAACCGATACACGAAGGCAGGCTGGTCGCGCGTCGCATTGTGGGTGTGCGCGAGTTCACGAATGGCTACCTCGCTTGGCGCGAGGACAAGGTAGGGAACGCTTTAAACTGGTGGATTGCGCAACTAGACAGCGCCGATCTGCTTGAACGGCTCTTGACGCCGCGTCAAGAGAGTAAAGGGCAGCCCGGGACGGCCACTTGCGCAGTCCGTTACTAAAGCGCGGAGTAACAGCCCATCAGTGCTAATGTCCGAGGATCTTCGCCGGTGCATGCAGTTGGACATCCGAAGATCAGCTTGGCACTGAACCTTGCCGTTGAGTTGCCGAGGCATCCAATGGCTACAGCGGGTCGAACTGCGACGGCCGCACATTGCAGAGCATTGGCCGGCCATGTTCGGCCAGAACCGGTCGGTCGGCAACAGAGGATAGACTGTCGACGATCTTTAGCCACGTGACTCGTTTTGGTCCTTGAGATCACGTCGGGGCCTCCGAGACATGTGGATCGGTTCACAAATCAAAATTAATGTGCCAATATGGCCAGCATGGAACTCCGTAACGTCCCGAACCAATCTCGTCATCATCACGGTCGTCACTCGATGCGCCGTGGTTCGTTACGTCCATAGCAGGACATCCGGGGTTGCAGTTTCCCCTTCCTGTACAAACGACCAAGGCGCCTACGGCGCCTTTTTTATTTTTCACCCCGAGGAGACTTTCATGACCATGATTCGCGGAACACGTTTCATCGTTGGCGAGGAAGCTGCACAAATTCGCGCTCTGGAAACCCAATTCCGGAGCTATCTTCATTAACGCTGGAGCAGAGGAGGCGATTGTCCCGGCGTTGTGGTCGCAAGATACATTCATTCAAAAAGCCGGGGGTAGCGAGATCATCGGCCAGATGTGGGCCTTTCCCGATAAGAAGGGACGCGCTTGCTGCCTGATTCCTGAGGCAACGGCGCTGTTCCAGGAGCGATGCAGCGAGCTGCTGGGCCGACAACGGGAGCGGATGTTGTTTTATATCGCTCGATGCTACCGCTATGAACGACCTCAAGCCGGTCGCTACCGCGAATTCTCCCAACTAGGATTTGAGTATCTATGCCCCAACCCGGAATCCGCCCTCAAACGCAGTCGGGAGGTGGCGCTCGGCTTTTTTGATACACTCGGCCTCCGCTATGAAATCGACGATTCGGCCCGCAGAGGCCTCAGCTACTATCTGAACGGTCGGGGCTTCGAAATACGCTGTACCGAACTCGGAGCCCAACAGCAAGTGGTGGGTGGCGGCGCCTATCAGCAGGGAGCCGGTTTCGGCATCGGCGCTGAGCGACTATTGTTAGCGATGACCGCTCAGGGGCTCGTGTAGCGAAATCCAATGCCGGTGCGGCTTGCGGCTCCGGACAGTCGCAAGCGCCATATCACCGGCTACATGTAGTAAAGCGATGGCGCGAATGTCGGCTTTCCGCGATCTCGACTGCTCCTTGTGGGTCGACTACAGCCGAACGCGTCGGGCGGCATACGGCCAGGAAGGGACGCTCGACATACCTACGTGAATTGCTGACCATCGCTATCCGAAGCGTCGCCAGTCGCGAATCGGCCCTGTATGTCGCCACTAATAAAACGTCGGCCTCTGGAGACGTGCATCTAAACGGCGAGAAAAATGTTGAGGTAGCATCTTCGAACTCAACAGGGGGAAGGCGGTGTTTCGGGAAATCAAAGCACGCATAAACTCAATCAGCGTCCCTCTCGCCAGTCTGCTTCTAAGCGATCTGATGAGGATCCTGGCAGAAATGGTTGGCTATATCACGCTCCCTTGGTGGATCGTTCACCGGGGTGGCGCGCACGACTTGGCGACCTACAGCGTAAGCGTTGCCATCATCACGATTTTTGCAATGCCACTGCTTTCGCCGCTAGGGGATCGCTACGCAAAGAGACCGCAGATTGCATGGGGTCTATGCACCCTGATGGTGGTCGCCTTTACCCTCGCTACGCTCGCCTCGCTGTCCGACTACCGACTGATGCTTCTCATCTGCATAGGCGTGGTCAGTGTCATAGCCAAAGCTTTCATCGATCCGGCCAGTTCCACCATTTCGGCCGAACTTCTTCCGGCGAATCGTTTGGGGGAAGCGCTTCGTCTTCGTAAATCGACGCAAGCGGCCGGCCGTGCCTTAGGTCCAGCATTGGCTGGCGCGACACTGGCCTTGGGCGGTATCGCCGCAACATTTTGGATGAACGGCATATTACTCGGCGTCGCTGCTTACGTGACTTTGCAGCTTCCGTCCCAATCTCAGCATCGCGAACACCATCGCAGTTTAGCTCGTTGGTGGAATGACCTGCGCGCCGGACTGCATGCTAAATGGATCGTCCCGTTGGAGCGCGGCTGGACACTTGTAAACTTCCTCGTCTGGATATTCCAAGGCCCCGCAGTCGGCATGCTGATCCCGCTCAAAGTGCAATCACTTGGGCTGTCGGGTCTCTGGCTAGGTGCTTGCGAAGCGGCCTTATCGATAGGTTTACTACTCGGAAGCTTTCGTGGTTCTGATGCACTAGTTAGTCGTTTCGGCCGATTCAACGTCCGGGTGGGGGCCGCTATGTGCGAAGGGCTGGCTCTTGCTGCTTCGGGCTGGGTCCATTCACCCATCGTTCTCGTATTGGCCTTCACATGTGTGGGTTTCGCCAACGCGTCGGTGGGCCTCGTTGGCGCGACTCACCGCTCATTGGCTATCCCGCAGAATTTCCGCGTGCGCATTCTCGCCGCCAGCATGATGACCACGCAGATTGCAGGCATCCTTGGACCGATGATCGCAGGCGCGGCGCTCACGCATTGGCCGGTGGGCGAGGTTTATACATGCTTCGGCCTTGCCACTTGTCTGCTCGCTTTTGGTTTTGTCCTCATACCACGATCGCGCGAATTCTTTGCGCTCAACCACGATCAGGTGAAAGATTGGTTTCGGCACGAATATCCCCATGCATTCGAATCACCCGCGGTGCCCGAATCGAGACCGACTGTGTAGATCGTGTCAAGAAATGCCATATGTATGTGCGGGTTAGTCTTAACCCGAGACATGATCGAGTGACCGCTTTGTAGCGATTTAATCGACCGGTCAGGGTCGATCTGCGCCGGTCGCGCGTCACGGGGCGGCGGCCGGCCGCGTTCGGCCAGAAGCCGCCTTTCTTGCTTCGCCACCCGGCGTGTGCGTCTGCTTGTCATCCCGAATCAGCCACGCTGACGCACGATTGAGCGCGCATGGCGCCCGACCGTTGTCACCGAAAGCCTCTGTCGATGGGCGAATTTTGTCCGGCCTAAAATCTTCTCGATCGATGTACGGGCAGGTCAAAGCCAACGGAGCGCCGAGTGACGGTCATCGCACAACTTTCCGATATTCATGTCCGGCCTCACGGCGTCCTGTATCAAGACGCCGTGGATTCCAACGTCATGTTTTCGGCGGCCGTCGATTCGCTGAACCGCATTCGACCTGAGCCAGACCTGGTCGTCATCTCCGGCGACCTGACGGACGAGGGCACCGAAGACGAGTATCGAAAACTTCGCGAACTGCTCGTCGAGTTGAGGCGACCGTTCGTGGTTCTGCCGGGTAATCATGACGACCGTGGCAATCTGCGAGCCGCATTCCCGGATCACGCGTGGCTTCCGGACGAGGGCGCACTCTCGTTCGCGCTGGACGTGGGCGAACTACGCCTCGTGGCGTTGGACACCTCCGTTCCAGGGCTACATCACGGTGAACTGGACGCCGAAACCCTGGCGATGCTCGACACTGAACTTGCCGAGCATCGCAATCGGACCGTGGTTGTCGTCATGCACCATCCACCGTTCATGACCGGCATTCCTTATCTGGACATCTACGGGTTGCGAAATGCCGAGGCCTTTGCTGCGGTTCTGGCGCGCCACGACAACGTAGATCGTATTCTTGCCGGGCACGTCCACCGGTCGATGCAGACACGTCTTGGACGCGTTCCGGTACTCACCTGCCCGAGCACGACCACTCAGATTGCGCTGCGCGTTGAAGCGGACGCGCAGCCCGCTTCCTTTCTCGAACCCCCTGCATACATGCTGCATCGCTGGGCAGGTCGAGGTCAGCCAGCGGTTTCCCACTTGTGTTACGTGGGGCACTTCGAGGGCCCGTTCCCTTTCGCGTAAGCGCCCCGTCAACACATGGCGGTCGATGACGTACGAGGCATCGGCACGGCATGGACGGGCAATGACCGCTTGCGACCTCGGAGCACGTGAGCGCATCAGAGTCGCCCACCGGCGCAGCGCATTGCCGCGCCGGCAGGCTTTCCGCCCTCAATGCGCATCGACGAGCCGCGGATCGATATACGCGTCGACGTCCTGCGACTGCTTGTACACGGCGTTACGCACGTTGAACGCATTCGCGTTGCGCGTCGAGCCGTAGATCGAATCGAGCCCGTCGCCCTTGCGGAACGCACGCTTCGCGGCCGCCTCGTCGAGCAGATGCGTGCCCTTCAGCAGCGGAAGATATTGCGCCGGCGCGAGCCCGACACGCGCCGACATGATCTTGACCGCATCGGCCTGCGTCTTCGGATCGTTGATGTACGCGACGCAGCGATACCAGACCTTGATCACCTTCGCCCAGTCGGCGCGACGCGCGGCGAGACTCGCCGGCGCGACGGTGATCGCATCGTAGATCAGCCCCGGCGCATCCGCCGACGTGAAGATCGCCCGTGCGCCCGGCGCGCGCTTCAACGCCTCGCCGGCGTTCGGCTGCCATGCGGCCACCGCGGCGATGTCGGCCGACGAACCGAGTACCTGCGGCAGCTCGTTGGTTTTCGCATTCACGAGCGTGACGTCGCCGTCCTTGAGCCCGTGCTTCTGCAGCGCGGTTTCGAGCAGCAGATGGTCGACCAGGCCGAGCTCGACGCCGATTTTCTTGCCCTTCAGCGCCTCGACGGTGCGCAGCGGCGGCTTCGCGACGATCATGTCGTTGCCGGCCGAGTAGTCGGTCAGCAGGATCATCACGTTCTTCGCGCCGGACGCGCCCGTTACCAGCGCATCGCCGTTGGTCGCCGCGACCGCATCGAGCTTGCCTGCGGAAAATGCGTCGAGCGACGCCGAATAATCGAACCATTCGAAATCGACGTCGACGCCGGCCTCCTTGAACCAGCCCTTGTCGAGCGCGACCTGGAACGCGACCCAGCCGGGCCAGTCGCTGTAGCCGATCTTCAGCGGTGCGGCAGCCTGTGCGGCAGGCGCCGCCCATAGCGTGGCGGCCGCGACGGCGGCGCCCAATGCATGACGGATGAAACGGAAGGACGGCAGGTGGCGAAACGCCGGGGCGGGACGGGTCATCGTTGTTCTCCAGGAGACCGGGATCGGGATCGTCGATACGGACCGTGCGCGAGCACATGGTCCGGCTGCGTGACCGGTTCCTGCGGATGCGGAACGAACGAAGCGGCCACGGAGAGGCGCGATGGCCGTTGCCATCGCCAATCTCCCGGGCTTTTGTCCCGCCGTGTAGCACGCGTGCATCCGGTCTCGCGACCGGACGAACTCGCGCCGGGCTGCTCTCGGACCAGACGTTCGATGAACCGGAACCCTAGCAACCCTAAGATGCGACGCCGCCGCACCTCTCGGCGTCATGCCGAGCGAGAAGCGTGCCAACGGCGCGCGGCAAGGCGATTCAACGGCGGCGGGTGGCGCGCTGAAGTTCGATGAAGCGGGCGGCGAACAGCGCGTGCAGTACGCGCCGGAGCAGGTCGAGCTTGTTCATGAAGGATCGGATATGAGGTGACGGTGCATGGGTTCAGCAATGCCCATGCCATCACGCATCGGCCGGTGGGCGAGCACGCGACGCGCACTGCACCGGTGCGCGCTTGCGTGCGCATGGTGCGCCGCGCGCCCGCCGCGAGGGCAAGCGAATGCGTCGGTCATTCGGATGTCGCGCGGCATCGCGCCGCCGGGCCGCGTCGTGCGGTCATCGAGCGGCGGCTGGCACGCAACTCGCTTATTCGATGCCCGAGAGGTGCGAAGCAATTTGCATCATCTTCAGGATCGCTAGGGTTCCGGTCGTGCGGCGTGTGCCGCGCGATGCCTGGTCCGAGAGCAATCCGGTCTTGCCTTCGCCTCGACGAGAGGAAACGGCGAGGCTCCACGGAGGGATAAAAGCCCGGGAGGTCGCGATGTCGTTCGGTCGCCCTCTCACGCCTTTTGTCCAACCGATCCCGGAGCCGCCATGTCGCCGAGCCCCCAAGCCATTCTTGCCCCGCCGCCGCACGTCGCGTGGGAAACGCTGATTCCCGCCGGAACCCACTGGTCCGGCATCCTGCGCCGCGGCCTCGCGCTGCGCATCGTCGACGTCGACGGCGGCGCGAACCTGTCCGCTGTCTTTCATCGCCAGGAAGACCTGCTCGAACGCTACAACATGGCCGACACGCTGAAGGCGCAGCACACCGCGCATCTGACGCGCGGCCATGCGCTGTATACGGACATGGGCCGCGTGATCGCGTCGATCACGGCCGACACGCTCGGCTGGCACGACCCGCTCGGCGGCGTCGGCGATGCGCGGCTGTTCGCGCACAAGTACGGCACGTCGTCGTACCAGGCCGATCGCAACGCGATGACCCGCAACGCCCGCGACAGCCTCGTGCTCGAACTCGCCAAATACGGACTGTCGGCGCGCGACCTCGCCGCGAACGTCAACTTCTTCAGCAAGCTGGATGCACGCGACGACGGCGCGCTCGAGTTCGTCGCCGGACATTCGCCGGCCGGCAGCGCGTTCGACCTGCGCTTCGAGATGAACACGCTCGCGGCGTTCTCGACCGCGCCGCATCCGCTCGATCCGCGCCCGGACTATGCGCCGAAAGCCGTGAAGCTGATCGCGTACCGCGCGTATCCGGCCGACGGCGCGGCGCCCGACGACGACCCGTGCCGGCGCGCATGCGCGGAGAACATGCGCGGCTTCGCCAACACCGACCGTCTGTTCGCATGAGGAGCGAGACCATGCCGATCATCGAAAGCCGTCTCGACCCGCGCGACGCGATCCACGACGTCACGCTGAGCGCGGGCGACCCGTGGCTGCACGACCTGAAGCGCGGGCAGACCTTCCGCATTCTCGACCTCGAAGGCAACCAGGCCGTCGACACGCTGTTCTACCGCACCGACGATCCCGAAGAGCGCTACAGCGCGCAGGACACGATCCGCTCGCAGCGCAACCTGTACCTGAGCGCCGGCAGCGTGCTCATGTCGAGCCGCGGCAACCCGATGGCGACGATCGTCGCCGATACGTGCGGCCGTCACGACACGCTCGGCGGCGCGTGCGCGGCCGAGAGCAACACGGTGCGCTATGCGCTCGACAAGCGCTATATGCACAACTGCCGCGACAGCTTCCTCAACGCGATCTCGCACTGCACGTGCGGCGCCGGCGCGCGGCTCACCAAGCGCGACCTGGTCGGCAACGTCAACTTCTTCATGAACGTGCCCGTCACGCCGCTCGGCGGGCTCACGTTCGAGGACGGCATCTCGGCGCCCGGCAAGTACGTCGAGATGCGTGCGGAGATGGACGTCACGGTGCTGATCTCGAACTGCCCGCAACTCAACAATCCGTGCAACGGCTACAACCCGACGCCCGTGCGCCTCATGATCTGGGAGGCGGAATGAACGGCCTCCACGCTCGCTTGCTTTGCATGGGGCCGGAGTACGCGCTGAAGCGCTACTCCGGGCCGACACGTTCGCTGCGGGAGGCAACATGAGATTCGCCAAAGTCCTCGTCGCGAACCGCGGCGAAATTGCGTGCCGCGTGATCCGCACGCTGAAGCGCCTCGGCATCGCATCGGTCGCGATCTATTCGGATGCCGATCGCGACGCGCGCCACGTAGCGCTCGCCGATGAAGCCGTGCGGGTCGGGCCCGCCCCGGCGGCCGACAGCTATCTGAACGTCGCGGCGATCCTCGCCGCCGCGCGCGAAACCGGCGCGCAGGCCGTGCATCCCGGCTACGGTTTCCTGTCCGAGCACGCGGGCTTCGCCGACGCGTGCGAAGCGGCGGGCCTGCGCTTCATCGGGCCGCGCGGCGATCACATGCGCGCGTTCGGCCTCAAGCACACCGCGCGCGAACTCGCGGCCGCGCACGGCGTCGCGCTGCTGCCCGGCACCGGGCTGCTCGCCGACGTCGCGATGGCGCTCGCCGAAGCCGACGCGATCGGCTATCCGGTGATGCTGAAAAGCACCGCGGGCGGCGGCGGCATCGGCATGTCGCTGTGCCGCGATGCCGCGCAGCTCGGCGCAGCGTTCGAATCCGTCGTGCGGCTCGGCGCCGCGAATTTCGCGCATGCGGGCGTCTATCTCGAGAAGTTCGTCGAACACGCGCGGCACATCGAGGTGCAGATCTTCGGCGACGGCCGCGGCGGCGCGATCGCGCTCGGCGAACGCGATTGCTCGGTGCAGCGGCGCAACCAGAAGGTGATCGAGGAAACGCCCGCGCCCGACCTGACCGACGCCGAGCGCGACGCGCTGCACGCGAGCGCGGTGCGGCTCGCGCGCGCGGTGGGCTACGCATCGGCCGGCACGGTCGAATTCGTGTTCGACGCGAGCACGCGGCAGTTCTATTTCCTCGAGGTGAACACGCGGCTGCAGGTCGAGCATTGCGTGACCGAAGCCGTGACGGGCGTCGATCTCGTGGAATGGATGCTCCTGCAGGCCGAAGGCGACCTGCCGCCGCTCGACACGCTCGCCGTCGCCCCGCGCGGCGCGAGCATCCAGGTGCGGCTCTATGCGGAGGACCCGAACAAGCAGTTCCAGCCGAGCGCCGGACTGCTCACGCACGTTGCGTTTCCCGACGACGTGCGGGTCGACGGCTGGATCGAGGCGGGCACGGAGATCAGCGCGCATTACGATCCGCTGCTCGCGAAGCTGATCGTGCGCGGCGACACGCGGCGCGACGCGCTGGCCGCGCTGCGGGCCGCGCTCGACCAGACCGAGCTGTACGGGATCGAGACCAACCTCGACTACCTGCGTGCGGTCGTCGGCTCCGACACGTTCGCGCGCGGCGCGCCGACCACTGCCTTCCTGTCGCGCTTCGCGTTCGCGCCGCACACGATCGACGTGCTCGACGGCGGCGTGCAGACCACCGTGCAGCAGGCGCCCGGGCGGGTCGGCTACTGGAGCGTCGGCGTGCCGCCGTCGGGGCCGATGGACGATCGCGCATTCGATCTCGCAAACGCGCTGCTCGGCAACGCGCGCGACGCGGCCGGGCTGGAATTCACGATGGTCGGCGCGACGCTGCGCTTCAATAGCGCGACGCTGTTCGTGCTCGGCGGTGCGCCGCTCGCGGCCACGCTCGACGGTGAAGCTGTGCCGTTCTGGCAGGTCGTGCGGGCCCGACCGGGCGCGGTATTGAAACTGGGCGGCGTGACCGGCGCGGGCGTGCGCGCGTGTCTCGCCGTCAAGGGCGGGCTGCAGGTGCCCGACTATCTCGGCAGCAAGGCGACCTTCACGCTCGGCCAGTTCGGCGGCCATGCCGGCCGCGCGCTTCGCAAGGGCGACGTGCTGCATCTGCACGCGGACGCCGGGCGCGGCGACGCTGGTGCGACGCTGGCCGCGGCCGAGATTCCCGCGCTGACGCATGCATGGACGCTCGGCGTGCTCGACGGTCCGCATGGCGCGCCGGATTTCTTCACGCCGGACGACATCGCGATGCTCTACGGCACGCAGTGGACCGTCCATTACAACTCCAGCCGCACCGGCGTGCGGCTGATCGGCCCGAAGCCGCAATGGGCGCGTGCGGACGGCGGCGAGGCGGGGCTGCATCCGTCGAACATCCACGACAACGCGTATGCGATCGGCGCCGTCGATTTCACCGGCGACATGCCGGTGATTCTCGGCCCGGACGGGCCGAGCCTCGGCGGCTTCGTGTGTCCGGTGACGGTCGTGCGCGACGAGTTGTGGAAGCTCGGGCAGTTGCGGCCGGGCGATACCGTGCAGTTCGTGCGCGCGGGCGTGTTGGCCGGGATAGCGACTGCGGCGGTCGTGGAGGCGACACGTGACGTTACCGCTGCGGCATCCGGCTCCTTCGACGATTGCGTGCTGCATCGCGACCCGTCGGCCGGCGGCGGCATCGGCGTCGTCTACCGGCGCTCGGGCGACCGCAACGTGCTGGTCGAATACGGGCCGCTCGTGCTCGATCTGAACCTGCGCTTTCGCGTGCACGCGCTGATGGGCTGGCTCGACGCGCACCGGCTGCCCGGCATGCTCGACCTGACGCCGGGCATCCGCTCGCTCCAGGTGCAGTTCGACGCGCGGACGCTGCCGCTCGACGCGCTGCTCGCGCATCTGCAGGCCGCCGAGCGCGAACTTGCCGACGTGGCCGACCTGCGTGTGCCGAACCGCATCGTGCATCTGCCGCTGTCGTGGGACGACCCGTCGACGCGCGTCGCGATCGAGCGCTACATGCAGTCGGTGCGGCCCGATGCGCCGTGGTGCCCGAGCAATATCGAGTTCATCCGGCGCATCAACGGCCTGGCGAGCATCGACGACGTGAAGCGCATCGTGTTCGACGCGCGCTATCTGGTGATGGGCCTCGGCGACGTCTACCTCGGTGCGCCCGTCGCGACGCCGCTCGATCCGCGCCACCGGCTCGTGACGACGAAATACAACCCCGCGCGCACCTGGACGCCGGAGAACGCGGTCGGCATCGGCGGCGCGTACCTGTGCGTGTACGGGATGGAAGGGCCGGGCGGCTATCAGTTCGTCGGCCGCACCGTGCAGATGTGGAACCGCCACCGTACCACGCGCGAATTCGAGGCCGGCAAGCCATGGCTGCTGCGCTTCTTCGACGAGATCCGCTTCTACGAAGTCAGCGAGGCCGAGCTGACTGCGTTGCGTGCGGATTTCATCGCGGGCCGCGCGACGCTGAAGATCGAGGAATCGGTGTTCGATCTGCGCGCCTACAACCGCTTCCTGCACGACGAGGCGGAGTCGATCGCCGCGTTCAAGGCGACACAGCAGGCCGCGTTCGACGCGGAGCGCGAGCGCTGGCGCGCGGCGGGCCACGCGGAATACGTCGGCGACGCGGAGCCGGGCGACGCGCAAGCGGACCGGGTAGCGGGTGCGCTCGACGACACGCAGCGGGCGATTGCCGCCGACGTGTCGGGCAGCGTGTGGAAGGTGCTGGTGGACGCCGGCGAGCGCGTGACCGAAGGGCAGGTCGTCGCGATCGTCGAATCGATGAAGATGGAGGTGGCGGTGACGGCAACGGAAGACGGCACGATCGAGACGATCGATTGCGCGCCTGGCGCGGCGGTGGTGGCCGGCCAGCGGCTGATGGTGATGAAGGCGGGCGCCGCCGAGGAGGTCGCATGAGCACGAAGGACCGCCCGGTGCTGCCCGGGCTGCGCTCGATTGCCGCGCTGCGTGCCCGCTATGCGGCGGGCGACCTGACGCCGCATGCGCTCGTCGACGCGATCGCCGCGCATTTCGACGCGGGCGACTCGCACCATGCGTGGATCAGGCCGCTCACGCGCGACGAGATGATGTCGTATGCCGACGCGCTGGCCGGACGCGACATCGCGTCGTTGCCGCTGTACGGCGTGCCGTTCGCGATCAAGGACAACATCGACCTCGCCGGCATCCCGACGACCGCAGGCTGCCCCGCCTACGCATACACGCCGGCACGCAGCGCGCCGGTGGTCGAGCGATTGATCGCGGCCGGCGCGATTCCCGTCGGCAAGACCAATCTCGACCAGTTCGCGACCGGGCTCTCGGGGCAGCGCTCGCCTTACGGTGCGTGCCGCAATGCGCTCGACCCGCGCTACGCGTCGGGCGGCTCGAGTTCCGGGTCGGCGGTGGCCGTCGCGCTCGGCGTCGCGACGTTCTCGCTCGGCACCGACACGGCGGGCTCCGGGCGCGTGCCGGCCGCCTTCCACGGGCTCGTCGGGCTCAAGCCGACACGCGGCGTGCTGAGCACGCTCGGCGTGGTGCCGGCCTGCCGGTCGCTCGATTGCGTGTCGGTGTTCGCGCGTTCGGCGGACGACGCGCGCACCGTGTTCGCCGCCGCGCACGGCGTGACGGACGGCGATCCGTACGGGCGCGCCTGGCAGCCGCTGCTGGGCGCGGACGGGTTGCGCGCGCAGCCGGCGCGGCCGCTCGCGCAATTGCGCTTCGGCACGCCGCGTGCCGATCAGCTCGAATTCTTCGGCGACGCATCGTATCGCGCGGCCTGGGGCGCGGCGCTCGAACGGCTGCGCGCGACCGGCGCGCGGGTCGTCGAGATCGACTTCGCACCGTTCCTGGCCGCCGCGCGGCTGCTGTACGACGGCCCGTGGGTTGCCGAGCGGCTGGCCGCGATCGGCGCATTCGCCGCGCGCGAACCCGACGCGCTGCATCCGGTGATCCGCGAAATCGTCGGCGGCGCGTCGCGCTTCAGCGCCGCCGACGCGTTCGCCGCGTTCGACCGGCTGGCGGCGCTGCGCGTCGATGCGGCCCGCGCGTGGGACGGCCTCGATGCGATCGTGATGCCGACCTCGGCGACGACCGCGACCGTCGATGCGCTCGAAGCCGATCCGATCGCGATCAATTCGCGCTTCGGCTACTACACGAACTTCGTGAACCTGCTCGACCTGTCGGCGATCGCGGTGCCTGCGGGTACTTGCGCAACCGGGCCGCATGCGGGCTTGCCGTTCGGGATCACGTTCGTCGGGCGTGCGCACGACGATGCACGGCTGCTGGATCTCGCACAGGCGTGGGGCGAGGGCGCGGCCGCCGTCGACGACGTTCGGCCGCCCGCGGCCGCGATGTCGGCGCGTGCCGCAGCCGCGGGTGTCGTGCGCGTGGCCGTCGTCGGCGCGCATCTGCGCGGCGAACCGTTGAACGGGCAGCTCACGCAGCGCGGCGCGCGCTTCGTCACCGCGACCACCACCGCGCCGGCCTATCGCCTCTATGCGCTGTCCGCGGAGGCAAGCGGTGGCGTCGCCAAGCCGGGGCTCGTGCGTGTGCCGAACGATGGCGCACCGATCGCGGTCGAGGTCTGGGAGATGCCGGTCGACGCGTACGGCAGCTTCGTCGCCGGTATCACGGCGCCGCTCGGCATCGGCACGCTGACGCTCGCCGACGGTGCGCGCGTGCAGGGCTTCCTGTGCGAAAGCGTGGCCCTCGACGATGCGCAGGACATCACGCGCTTCGGCGGCTGGCGCGCTTACCACGCGCAGGCGGCCGGCAGCGCATTGCAATGAACACACGGTCGCGCGATGCCGCGGCATCCGCGCGACCGGCACCTGAAACGATACGGAGATTCCGATGACAACGACCCGCAACACGACCGGCTGGCTCGCGGTGCGCCGCGAACTGACGACGCGCGGCAAATGGACGCTCGCGCTGGCGTCCTTCCTGCTGCCGTTCGCCGTCTGGTGCCTGATCAGTTATGTGCCGTTCGTCTGGCATCCGCAGATGCGCATCACGAATCCGGGCAGCGTCGACTATTTCCAGACCGGCATGCAGATCGACCGCGACGTGTTCGACGACGAACTCGCGCATGCACGGGCCGCGCACGCGGCGGTGCCCGAGGGCGAGCGCGCGAATCCGGTCTACCTGCCGGCGCCGCACCAGGTCTTGCGCGCGTTCTACACGGCGTTCACGACACCGCCCGCGTCGCGCGACGGCGTGTGGCTGCACGAAAGCCTGTGGCACAGCATCCGCATCATCTTCTGGGGCTTCGTGATTTCGTCCGCGATCGGCGTGCCGCTCGGCATCGTCTGCGGCACCTTCAGTGCGCTCGCGCGGCTGCAGGAGCCGTTCCTGGAGTTCTTCCGCTACCTGCCGGCGCCGGCGTTCGGCGCGCTGATGGTCGCGATTCTCGGCATCTATGACGCGCCGAAGATCGCGATCATCGTGATCGGTACGCTGTTCCAGCAGGTGCTGATCATCGCGAACACCACGCGCAAGCTCGAATACGGGCTGTTCGAGGCCGCGATGACGCTCGGCACGAAGAAGCTGAAGCTGCTCACGCACGTCGTGATTCCGGGCGTGCTGCCGGACCTGTATCGCGATCAGCGCATCCTGCTCGGCTGGGCGTGGACTTACCTGATCGTCGCCGAGCTGGTCGGCACGAGTTCGGGCATCACGTGGTACATCAGCCAGCAGGCGCGCTACCAGCATTTCGACAACGTATATGCGGCAATCCTGATGATCGGGATCATCGGCCTCGGCACCGACATCGTGCTCGGGCTGCTCGGCCGCCGGCTCTTTCCGTGGGACCGCACGCTGAAAGCGTGAGCGTCGCCCGCACGTCCCCATCGACCGATTTCCGCAGAGGGCATCATGCAGAACCCGCAAGCCGTTCCCGATTACCTGATCCAGTCCGACGCGGTGCGCGAGCGCTTCGCGCGGCTGAAGGCCCGCGACGTGATACTCGACGTGCGACACGTCGGCAAGCGCTTCACGACGCCGCAGGGCGAGTGCGTCGCGCTCGACGACATCAGTTTCCGCACGCACCGGCGCGAGTTCGTGTGCGTGATCGGCCCGTCCGGCTGCGGCAAGTCGACGTTGATCCGGATTCTCGCCGGGCTCGACGCGCAGACGAGCGGCGACGTGCTGCTGGACGGCAAGCCGGTCGACGGGCCGGGCGCCGATCGCGGAATGGTGTTCCAGGGCTATACGTTGTTTCCGTGGCTCACGGTGAAGAAGAACGTGATGTTCGGCCTGCGCATGAACGGCAGCAGCAGCGGCGTGGCCGAGCGCGAGGCGTTGCAGTGGCTCGATCTCGTCGGGCTGACGCGTTTCGCCGACGTGTATCCGCATCAGCTGTCGGGCGGCATGAAGCAGCGCGTGGCGATTGCCCGCGCGCTCGCGAACCGTCCGCGCATCCTGCTGATGGACGAGCCGTTCGGCGCGCTGGACGCCCAGACGCGGGCCAGGATGCAGACCCATCTGCTCGACATCTGGCGCAACATCGACGTGACGATCCTGTTCATCACGCACGACCTCGACGAGGCGATCTTTCTGGCCGACCGGATTCTGGTGCTGAAGGCGAATCCGGGCGGGGTGCAGGAGCTGATCGAGGTGCCGGTGCCGCGGCCGCGCGATTATTCGCAGGTCAATACGCCCGAGTTCGTCGCGACGAAGGCGCGGCTCGAAGCGCTGATTCATCCGCGGGAGGCCGCGACCGCCGAAGACGACGGCATCAAGCCGCACATGATCCGGATGACGGACGTGGCGGATAACGTCGAATAGCGTGGGGCCGATGCATTCCGTCGCGCCGCGATTCATGTCGTACCGGACCCTGCTGATCGAGTTGACGACTTCACTGACAGCCGCACCAAAATAATGTCGTCAACTTGATTACACCCGGATTAATTTTGTCCATTCGTAGTGGACCTCGACTTCCCACGGTAAGCTGATGCATTCCCGATCGATTCTTCGGCTTGCGAGAGAAAGCGATGAAGGTAACCATTGCGTACATCGAGGAACCTCCGTTTGGGTGGACCGAAGCGGATGGCACCGCGAGAGGCGCCGATCTCGAGCTCGCGGCGACGATTCTCCGGCAGATAGGCGTCACCCGCGTCGAGTATTGCCCGACGACGTTCGGCGAATTGCTGCCCGGCCTCGCATCAGGTCACTGGGACATGAACGTGCCGCTCTTCGTGACACCGCAGCGGGCCAATACCGTTGCGTTCAGCGTGCCGGTGTGGGGAATCGAGGACGGTTTCCTGGTGCGGCCCGGCAACCCGAAGGCGCTCAGGCGTTATGCGTCGATCGCCGAACGTCCCGATGCGCGCCTCGGCATCATCGCCGGACAGGTACAGCATGATTCCGCGATGGCGGCAGGCGTGAGCCGGCGGCAAATCGTCGTCTTCGAACAGCAAGCCGACGCGATCGCGGCCGTGCTCTCCGGCGTAATCGACGCCTATGCGAGCACCGCTTTGGGGAATCGCATCGTGGCGGGCCGGATAGGCAGCGCGATGATCGAGGCCGTCGCGCACGAGCCGGATGGCAACGGCAGCCAGCGGACGCCTCCGCTGGGCGCGTTTTCATTCAACCGGGAAAACCGGGATCTCCTGACGGCGTTCAATCGGCAACTGCGCGCGTATGTCGGCTCGCCGGACCATCGCGCCCGCATGGCGAGATTCGGGTTGACGGCTCGCGAGATCGATCCAGCCGTCTCGCCGACAGGATAGGTCGCCGCCCGGCTGTGAATGGCAACCGTCCATTCGACTCGGCGAAATGGCTGAAAGCCGACGTCGATCAGTCGAACCTGACCAGGTCCTTGAAGATCAGGCGCCCCCAGTTATTTCCGCGCGCGTGTACCAGCCATCCGCCTTCCGATAGCCCGCCAAGCTGGATCGGCGCGAAACCGAGTTGTTCCGCGAGCGTACCCACTTCCGCCGCGGCCTCGTCATCGTCGCTCGCCAGAAACACGACTCGCCTGCCGCCGTGGACGGCCGGGTCCTGGCCAAGAACGCCAGCGGCCAGATGGTTGAAGCCTTTCACCAGTCTGGCGCCGGTGAACGCTTTCGCGACGAAGGCCGAGGACGGGAGACCATCCAGTTCGTCCAGCGGGGCCTGCGTGTTCATCGCGTCGATGACGGTCTTTCCGTTCCAGTCGGCCAGCGCTTTGGCGACCGCCGGGTGCGACTCGAAACGAACCGCCAGAAAGATGACGTCCGCCTTGACCGCTTCCGCCAGGGTAACGGGAATGATCGTCGGTCCGATCGCGGCCGCATCGGCCGTAAAGCTTTGCGGATCGCGCGTGGTTGCAACGGCCACTTCGATGCCGTTGCGGGCGAATGCCCTGGCAAGCGCATGGCCGATCTTGCCGAAGCCGATGATTGCGTAACGCATGGGTTTCTCCTTCGTTTCCCGGTGTGCTTAGAGCTTGTAACCGCCGCTCGCCTCGATCGTCTGGCCGGTCACGAGCGCGGTCTTGCCTTTCAGCGATTGAGTCATTGGGCCGTTCTCCTCAGAGCTGTGCCAGGCCGCCGTCGACGGCGACCTCGCTGGCGGTCATGAAGCTGCTGTCCGACGACGCAAGAAAGGCGGCCACCGCCCCGATCTCTGCGGGATCGGCCATCCGCTGCAGCGGCGTCAGCGCGCCGTAGGCCTTCTGGCCTGCTTCGCCCAGCGCTTCCTTGGCCAGTTCGGTCGCCGTCGCGCCGGGCGACAGCACGTTGACCCGGATGCCGCTGCCCTTCAGGTCCTCCGCCCAGGTCCGCGCGAGGTTGCGCACCGCGGCCTTGCTCGCGCTGTAGGCCGTGAAGCCGGGCGCGCCGGTGGTGCCGGCGCTCGACCCGGTCAGGATGATCGACCCGCCCGCGCCCATCAGCGGCAGCGCCTTCTGGACCGTGAAGATCGTTCCCTTCACATTGGTGTCGAAGGTGGCGTCGATGTGCTCGGCGGTGATCTGGCCGAGCGGAAGCGGACTACCCGTCCCCGCATTGGCGAAGACGATGTCGAGGGTTCCGCGCTCGGCTTTCACCGCCGCGTAGAGCCGCTCGAGGTCGGCCGGGTCGGAGACCGAGCCCTGCACCGCGCGGGCATGCGGCCCCAGGTCGGCCACCGCCGCGTCGAGCGCTTCTTGCCGGCGGCCGAAGAGGAAGACGAACGCGCCTTCGTCGATGAAGCGCCTTGCCGCGGCGCGGCCGATGCCGGTTGCGCCGCCGGTGATCACGGCGGTCTTGCCATTCAGTCTGTTCATGTCGTGCGTCCTTCGAAACAAGAGCGGGAAACCCGATTCTGGCGCGCTTGATTCATGAAGCCAATTGACTGAATATCTATAAGTGCCATCTACTTTTTAGATAGATCTATGCTCGACAACGTCACCATCAATCAACTTCGGGCATTCGTCGCCGTGTGTGACCAGGGAAGCTTTTCCGGAGCGGCAAGGGAACTGAGGCGCGCGCAGTCGGCTATCAGTCATGCGATCGGCGCGCTCGAGAGCGCGTTCGACGTGATGCTGTTCGAGCGCAACACGCGCAAGGCGACACTCACCGCTGCCGGCCGCAGCCTGCTGCCCGATGCGCGCGGGGTGATCTCGCGCACCGAGGAAATGAAGATGCGTGCGGTTGCGATCGCCGAAACCGGCGTCCCGCAGGTGTCGATTGCCGTGGACACCTATTTTTCGCGCACGCACCTGATCGAATGCCTGCGCACGCTGCAGGCGGAATTTCCGACGGTTGCCATCAATCTGCGCATGACGACCATGCAGGGCGGCGAGCGTCTGGTGCTCCAGGGCACGTGCGCATTGGCGGTGACGATCACCGACGTGCCCGAGCTGAGCCCGGGCACCATCGAACGGCATCATTTATTCGATGCGCAAATGGTGACCGTATGTGGGCCGGCGCATCCGCTGGCTGCCATGGCGAAGCCGATCCCGCGGGAGGAATTCGGCCGGCACATTCAGCTCGTCGTCACCGACAATCAGCCCGATGCGGAAAAGACCCAGCAAGGGGTCGCCAGTGAGCGCCAGTGGTGGGTGAACGACCTCGGCGCGAAGCACGACCTGCTCAAAGGGAGCCTGTGCTGGGGGCACATGCCGCGCCATATGGTCGACGCGGATCTCGCGAAGGGCACGCTCGTCGAGCTCCAGCGGCGCGCGTGGCACATGCGCCCACTCACGTTCATGGTCTCGCAGCGGCGCGGATACGCGTTTTCCGGATGCGAGACGCGGCTGGTCGAGCTCCTTGGCCAGTGTCCTTCGCGAAGGGGGCGAAGAGGGAAGTCGACGTAACGTGCGGCCGCGTTCGGGAATGGCGGCGATCGTTTATCGGCCGGTCGCGGTCAAGGCATCCGATCCGGCGGCAGTGTGGTCGTCGAGCAGAGGGCCTGACGCGGCCACTCACCGAAACATCACTTTGGCCATCGCCAGACGGGATTGCCCAGATGTTCGGCGAAGTAGTCGGACAACGCTGTCACCTTCGCGGGTCGCGCCCGCGCCGACGGTGTAACGAAATAAAGCCCGCCCGTCGTCAGCGACCAGTCGGGGAGAATGGCTTCGAGACGGCCATCGGCCAGATATTCGCCCGCGATGAACTCCGGCAACTCGGCGATCGCAAGCCCATCGAGCAGCGTCGGCAACAGCGCATCGGCGTTGGTGACGCGTAGCGGGCCCGTCGGCATCACCGACTCCTCGTCGCCTGCATCGTTCGTGAAGCGCCATACGGCACTCCGCGCGCGATACGCGTACGGGAGGCAGGGGCGATCCGCCAGCTCACGCGGATGCGTCGGACGCCCTTCGCGTCGCAAATATGCCGGCGACGCCACCACGAATTGCGTGACCGCGCACAGCCGACGCGCGACCAGCGACGAATCCGGCAGTGCGGCGATACGCAGCGCCGCGTCGAACCCATCGGCGATCAGGTCGACCGACGCATCCGATAAATGCAGGTCGATCGACACCTCCGGATACGCGCGAAAAAAGCCCGGCAGCAGCGGCGCGACCCAGCGCAGCCCGAACGACATCGGCACGGCCAGACGCACCAGCCCGCGCGGCTGCACCGACATCTCGCGCGCCGAGCTTTCCGCTTCCTCGGCCTGGCGATAGATCTCGCCGGCCTTCTCGCTGATCGTCCGGCCGAACTCGGTCAGCGAGAGCTGCCGCGACGTGCGATTGAACAGCCGCGCGCCCAGCCGGTCCTCCAGACGCGCCACCCCGCGGGAGACGGTGGCGACCGATACCCCGGTCGCGCGCGCCGCAGCCGCAAACGACCCGTGCTCGGCCACCTTCGCGAACATCGCCAATCCTTCGAAATCAGGCAGGTGCGCCATTTCCCCTCATCTTTTCATTTATGAAACGTTTGATTGCGATTGATTCTATTTCGAAAAGATCGAGCCGTCGATATTCTCCTCACATCGCAGCACGTAACACCCAACCCAAACACTGCTGACCCACTGAAAGGAGCAATACCATGGCACGCAAGCTCGACACCAAGATCGCACTCGTCACCGGCGCCACCAGCGGCATCGGCCTGGCCACCGCCCAGCGCTTCGCGGCTGAAGGGGCGCACGTCTATCTCACGGGCCGCCGTCAGGCCGAACTCGATGCCGCCGTGGCGGGTATCCGTGAAGCCGGCGGCACGGCCACAGGCGTGCGTTCCGATTCCACGAAGCTCGATGAGCTCGACGCGCTGTATGCGCAAATCAAGGAAGAACAGGGGCGCCTCGATGTGTTGTTCGTCAACGCCGGCGGCGGTTCGATGCTGCCGCTGGGCAGCATCACCGAAGCGCACTACGACGACACCTTCGACCGCAACGTGAAGGGCGTGCTGTTCACCGTGCAGAAGGCGCTGCCGCTGCTGGCCGATGGCGCATCGGTGATTCTGACCGGCTCGACGGCGGGTAGCGCGGGCACCGCTGCGTTCAGCGTGTATTCGGCTTCGAAGGCGGCGGTGCGTGCGTTTGCGCGTAGCTGGATTCTCGACCTCAAGGACCGACGCATCCGCGTGAACACGATCAGCCCGGGCGCGACCCGCACGCCCGGCCTGCTCGATCTCGCCGGCGACGATGCGGCTCAGCGGCAGGGGCTTGCCGACTATCTGGCGGCGCAGATCCCGATGGGGCGCCTCGGTGAGCCGGGCGAAATCGCGAGCGCGGCGCTGTTCCTGGCGTCGGACGACGCGAGCTTCGTGAACGGCATCGAATTGTTCGTCGATGGCGGCCAGCAGCAGATCTGAGCGGGAGTGATCGGCGCGACGGGGGGCATGCGGTCGCGTCGATCGTCTTTAGTGCCGGCAGGAGCGCGTCGGCGTGTGTCGTCGCGGTGCCGCCGACCGTGCTTGGCGGCGAAGCGGCGGGGGATCGACCCGGTTGCCGGCCGGAAGCAGCCGGCAATTCCATCTCCGAAACTGACGGCCAAACGACTGCTCCACTCGGAAATCCGACGGTAGGTCCCTTTCCGGACCTCGGCCTTGGCAATCAATGGCCGATAAAAAGAAATGGCCGGCTCTGCATCCAGACCGGCCATTTGCTATTCGACGCTGAAAACGGCTGGAGAGGGTAGGTCAGCACAACCCAAGGGATGCTCATGGACCTGCGACCGGAGGTGTTCGCGCTGTCGCGAGTTGTCCTGTAGTTCATCGGACTACATTTGTGATCACAAATTTGTTTATTTTCGCGATATCATCGATAAGCACCCAATGTTGTGATCACATCATGAGTGACATGCGATGAATGACGCTTTGAGCGACTTCCTGACCCGGCACCGCATCCGTGAGGTGGAGTGTGTCATCCCCGACATGACGGGCATCGCGCGCGGCAAGATCCTGCCTCGCGATCTGTTCACGGCGTCGGGCGAGATGCGTATTCCCAAGAGCGTGCTGCTCAACACCGTGAACGGGCAACAGCCGGACAACAGCCCCTTCGTCGGCGATACCGATCCCGACATGGTCTGCAAGCCCGACGCCGCCACCGTGCGTATCGTGCCGTGGGCCGCCGAACCGGTGGCCGTGGTCATCCACGACTGCCTGGAGTGGGACGGCCAGCCGGTGCAACTGTCGCCCCGCGCCGTACTACGTCGCGTGCTGGCGCTGTACGAAGCACGCGGCTGGCAGCCCATCGTGGCGCCCGAGATGGAGTTCTATCTGGTGGCGCGCAATCAGAACCCGCACGAGCCGCTGCAGCCGCCGCTGGGGCGCACCGGAAAGCCCGAGGTGGGGCGGCAGAGCTACTCGATCGACGCGGTGAACGACTTCGATCCCTTCTTCATGGAACTGTCCGCCTTCTGCGACCAGCACCAGCTAGGCGTGGAAACGCTGATCCACGAGGCCGGCCCGGGGCAGATGGAGATCAACTTCAGCCACGGCGAACCGCTCGCCCTGGCCGACCGCGTTTTCCTGTTCAAGCGCACGGTGCGCGAGACGGCGCTGCGCCACGGCGTATTTGCCACGTTCATGGCCAAACCGATGGAGGGCGAACCCGGCAGCGCGATGCACATCCATCAGAGCATCAACGACGGCGAAGGCCGCAACATCTTCAGCAATACCGACGGCACAGCCAGCGAACACTTCCACCACTTCATCGGCGGACTGCAAACCTATATCCCGCAGGTGATGCCGATGTTGGCGCCCTACGTCAATTCATACCGGCGGCTGGCGCCCTACATGTCGGCCCCCATCAACGTGCGCTGGGGCCAGGACAACCGCACCTGCGGTATCCGCGTCCCCAAGTCCGGCCCCGGCGCCCGCCGGGTCGAAAACCGCGTGCCCGGCGTCGACGCCAATCCCTATCTGGCCATGGCCGCCACGCTGGCCTGCGGCTACATTGGCATGCGCGAACGGCTGCACCCCAGCGAGCCCACCGAAGGCAGCGCCTGGAACGTTGCCCATGAATTGCCGCGCCATCTCGAAAACGCGATCGAGGCCATGCGCGCCTGCGATGCGATGAAGGAGGTCCTGGGCGAAACCTTCGTTGACGCGTTCTGCGCGGTGAAGGAACTGGAATTTTCCACCTACAACCGGGTGATCAGTTCGTGGGAACGAGAGCACCTGTTACTGCTGGTTTGAGGAATCCGTCATGAACCGCACCCTTCCACATACCGGCATCGCGCACGAACGCGTACAGGCCTTGCTCGCCCGTGAGCGCGCCGAGTACGCGCAACGCAACCCGAAGTCGCAAGTGATGTCCGCACGCGCCGCGCCGCAGCTGATGTTCGGCGTGCCGCTGCACTGGATGAACGACTGGTCGACGCCTTTCGCGCTGCACGTGGCCCAGGCACAGGGGGCACAACTCACCGATGTGGACGGTCACACGCTGGCCGACTTCTGCCTGGGTGACACCGGCGCCATGTTCGGCCATTCGCCGGCCGTCCTGACCGAGGCACTGGCGACCCAGGCACGGCACGGCCTGACCACCATGCTGCCCAACGAGGACGCATCCGTCGTGGGTGAATTGCTGGCTCGGCATTTCGGTCTGCCGAAATGGCAGTTCGCGATGACGGCCAGCGATGCCAACCGTTTCTTGCTGCGCTGGGTACGTGCCGCCACCGGGCGGCGTACCTTGCTGGTGTTCAACGGCTGCTACCACGGCACGGTCGATGACGTCTTCGTCGACCTCGTGGACGGCCAACCCACGCAACGCGCCAGCCTGCTGGGCCAGGTGCACGATCTCACCACCACCACGCGCGTGGTGGAATTCAACGATCTGGCCGCGCTGGAAGCCGCGCTGGCCCCGGGCGACGTGGCCTGCGTCCTGGCCGAGCCGGTGATGACCAACATCGGCATGGTGCTGCCGGAACCGGGCTACTGGGCGCAGGCGCAGGACCTCATCCGCCGGCACGGCAGCCTGCTGGTCCTGGACGAGACCCACACGCTCAGCAGCGGCCCCGGCGGCTATGCGCGCGCTCACGGCCTGCAGCCCGATGCCGTGGTGGTGGGCAAGGCACTGGGCGGCGGCATGCCGTGCGCAGCCTATGGTTTCAGCGCCGCGCTGGCCGAGCGCGCCGAGGCCGCCAAGCGCACGGCACCGCCGGGCCACTCGGGCATCGGCACCACGCTGACCGCCAACCTGCTGGCCATGGCGGCGATGCGCGCCACGCTCACGCACCTGATGACGCCCGAGGTCTTCGCCCCGATGCACGCGCTGGCCGAGCAACTGGCCGCCGGGCTGCGCACGATCATCGCCCGCCACGGCCTGCCCTGGTGCGTCACCCAGGTGGGCGCCCGGGTGGAGTTCCAGTTCTGCCCGCAGCCGCCGCGCAACGGCAGCCAGGCCGAGGCGGTGATGGATGCCGAGCTGGAGCACGCGCTGCATCTGGCGTTGCTGAACCGCGGCGTGTTGATCACGCCTTTTCACAATATGATGCTCGTCTGCCCTGACACGACCCGGATGCACGTGCAGCGCCTGCTTGCCGCATTCGACACCGTGCTGGCTTCGCTCACCGCCACTACCGATTCATGAGTCACGACATCGAACCCACCACCACTCAGCAAGACACGATCTACGCCACGTTGCGGCAATGGGTCACCGTAGGCCGCTTCCTTCCCGGCGAGCGCTTGAAGATCCGCAACGTGGCAGCCGAGATGGGGGTGGGGCAGATGCCGGTGCGCGCCGCGCTGCAGCGTCTGGCTGCCGAAGGCGCGCTGGTGAACGTGCCCAACGCCGGAACGATCGTCCCCCGGCTGACGGTGCCCGAGTTCGACGATCTGCTGCAAATGCGCATGCTGCTCGAAGGCGAGGCCGCCGAGCGTGGCTGCCTGAGGCTCGAGCCGGCCGAACTCGCCACGCTGCGCAAGCTTTGCCAGCGCATGGCGAAGGCGTTGAAACACCCTGCGGATCAGCCGGCTCGCGCGAGGAAGTCCGAGGGAGATAAACCAACGCTGAAGCAGGCCGCCGTTTCGTTGAAGGCCGACCAAGCCACCGATTACCTCGCCGCCAACGAAGACTTCCATGTCCTGCTCTACAAGGCGGCCGGCTCGCCGTTGCTGTTCGAGCTGATCGATACGCTGTGGCTGAAGGCCGGCCCGATCTCGAACCGCCTCTTCGACACGTCCGAAGCTTCCGCCGTGTTGAACGACGCCCACGAAGACCTGATGGATGCGCTGGACAGGCGGGATGCCGCCGCGGCGCGACGCGCAGTGGAGCGCGACATCTTCGTGGCGGGACAGTTTCTGAGGTCGACACTGAAACGCGATTGACCACGGGTGTGACGGTCGGCATGGTCGGCGCATAGGGCGTCGTATGGAAGAGACCGCGATACGCTGTCCAGCGAGCGTTCGCGGATGTGCGGTTCACCGTCATCGTTGTCCGACGCGTAGTCGGTGGACCATCGCGTCGACGGATGTTTTCTGCCGCGAACGTATCTTCACGCCGCCGCGGATTGTCCTTGCGGCCCGGCGAGGTGCGCGAGCCCGAGGCTCTCCAGTGTCTGCGCCTGAATCGCTGCTGCTTGAGCGTTGAGGGCGTCGGCGCCGAATGACTGACCCACGACCCAACGTGCGGGGCGCGTGCCCGGTGCTTGCTCGACGAGTTGAGCGATGGCTTCGGCGACGTCGTGCGGGTCCGGCGCGTGGTCGCTCGCGAACAACGCCATCAACGTCTCCACCATCTTGTCCGGAATCGCACCGGCTTCACCGTAGCCGGGCACGCGCGCGGCGTCGGCGGGCCGCTGCGCGCTGGCGAAGATATTCGTTGGATAGTTGCTGGGTTGAACGAGAACGACGTCGATGCCCAACGTCGACAATTCGTAGCGGTAGCTGTCGGTCAACGCTTCGATCGCAAACTTCGATGCACCGTACAGACCGAAGAACGGAAACGTCACGCGGCCGAGTATCGAGCCGATGTTCATGATCAGGCCTTCACGCTGTTTCCTGAAGGTCGGCAATACCGCTCTCGACATTCGCTGGATGCCGAATACATTCACGTCGAAGAGCGCCTGCACCTGCTTCGTCGTGAACGCCTCGGAAACGCCGGCCGAACCGATACCCGCGTTATTGATCAGGACATCGAGGCGCCCCGAATTTTCCAGCACGGAGGCGACACCGCGCTCGACGGACGCATCGTCCGTCACATCGAGTTCGACGACCTGTACGCCACTCGCCCGCAGCGCATCGGCATGCGGTCGGTTGCGGCCGGCGACGTCACGCATCGACGCGAATACCCGGTGCCCGGCACGTGAGAGTGTTTCCGCGGTGTCGCGGCCGAAGCCGCTGCTGGCGCCGGTGATCAGAATGGTTCTGGACATGTTGAGTGTTTCCCAGCCAATGAGGTTAGAGGACCGCAACCGCATCCGTCCGTGCAGTCCCGATGCGGTCGAGATGAAACGTGTGACGTAATCGAAAACCGAGGCAGCTGATGTCTTCACCACGTTGCCACGCAGTCTAGGCTTTGCCCGGAAACCGGGCTATAGTCGTAAATGACATTAATAGCGATGTTTACGACATGAGATTGACGATCCTGGCCCTCGAGGGTCTGTTCGACACCGGGCTGACGGTACTGCTGGATACCTTTGCGATGGCCAACGAACTGGCTGCAGCCCAGGGCTTCGCCGCACCGCCCTTCGACGTGACGGTGGCGGGCGTGCGCAAACGCATCCGCACCACGCATGGACTGTCGATGCTGGTGGAACCGGCCAGCAGCGTGCGTCGCCCGGACTGGGTGGCCGTGCCCGCGCCCGGTATCAGGGAGCCGGAGCGCCTGATCGAGACACTGCAGCGTCGAGACGTGTGCGATGCGATGGCGCACCTTCGTGCGTGGCATGCCGACGGCGTAGGCGTCGCCGCCGCTTGTATCGGTACGTTCTTGCTGGCCGAAGCCGGGCTGCTGGATCATCGCGAGGCGACGACCACCTGGTCGCTGTCGCCTTTTTTCCGTCAACGTTATCCGGCAGTCGATCTGAACGATTCGCGCATGGTCGTCGCCGCGGATCGCGTGGTCACGGCAGGGTCGGCGATGGGCCATCTCGACCTCGCGCTGTGGTTGCTGCGTCAGGCCAGTCCCGAACTGGCCACGCTCGTGGCCCGCTTCATGCTGATCGACAAGCGTTCGTCGCAGGCCGAATACATCATTCCGGATTACCTTGCACACGCCGATCCATTGATCGCGCGATTCGAGCGCTGGGCCCGCGAACATCTTTCCCTCGGTTTCTCGCTTCAGACCGCGGCAGCCGCACTAGCCGTCGGACCGCGCACGTTGCAACGCCGTACCGAGGCGGTACTCGGGAAGTCGCCCTTGGCGTTCTTCCAGGATCTGCGAATCGAACGGGCGCAGACCCTCGTGTCGATGGGGTACGACCTGGAGACGATCGCGAGCGAGGTGGGCTACGCGGATTCGGCGACGTTGCGGGCCTTGCTGCGTCGCAGGCTCGGTCGAGGCGTGCGGGAATTGCGTGCCGACAATCGGTAGCGTGCCCGGTACGGCCGGCACTGCTTCGCCAACGGTGAGCGGTCCGGCTCGAACGTCGTCGCTGCGTCGACAGCGGTGCTGTCGTGCGCTGCGAATGCCGAAACGAGGTCCGTGGGCGCCACCGGAACAGCGCTAGCGCGCGCCGCCGCCCCCGTGAATGCCCGTCAGTTCGACCATGAAGTCCAGGAATGCGCGGGTCTTGGCCGGCACGTGATGCCGGGACGGGTAATACGCGTATAGCGGATACCGCTCGTCGGCCCATTCGGGAAAGAGGTTGATCAACCGGCCGTCGGCGATCAGCGGCTCGGCACCGAGCAGCAGCATCTGCGCAATGCCGGAACCGGCGAGGCACGCGTTGAGCAGTGCGCCCGGATCGTTGACCGTGAGGCGTCCCCGAGTGTCGACCACGATGCGTTTGCGCTTGCGATGGAATTCCCATGCGAACGGCTTGCCCGTCTCCGGATTGCGAAATTCGAGGCAGCGGTGGTGCCGGTTTTCGAGATCCTCGGGTTTGGCCGGCCGGCCCCGGCGCGCGATGTACGAGGGCGCCGCGACCGTCACGACGCCGGTATCGAGCAGCTTTCTCGCGATCAGGCTGGATGCCCGCGGTTCGCCGAAGCGCACGGCGAGGTCGAAGCCGTCCATTACGAGGTCGCCCAGGCTGTCTCGCGCGATGAGCTCGATTTCGAGTTCGGGACGGGCATCCATGAACGCATCGAGCCGTGGCCCGAGAATGGCGCGGTAGACGACCGGATCCAGATTGATGCGCAGCTTGCCGCGCACCGCGGAGGCGCCGCCCGCGGCCGCCGCGGCGGCTTCCTCCAGCCCGGCGAGATGAGGCATGACCTGCTCGTAAAAGCGGCGGCCCTCTTCGGTCAGCGACACCGATCGCGTCGTTCGGTTGAACAGCCGGATGTTCAGCCTCTTTTCCAGCCGCGCGATCGCGCGACTGACGCCCGGCGGCGTCATGCCGATGACGTCGGCGGCAGCCGAAAACGTCCCGGCATCGACGACGGCGGCGAACACGCTGATGCTGCCTGACAGCTTCTCGCTACTGGATCTCATGGTGGTTCGACTGAATACGGTGGCGGATCGCGCACGACCCACTGAAGGCCGACACGCCGACGCCGCACAGCGTAGCCATGCCGGGCGTCCATGTCGATCATGCCGAATTGATGACACGTTGTCACTTATCTGATGCCATCCATGTCGTTTTGTTTTGGCCGGCGTTTGTCCAGAATGCGATCCACGTATTCACACATGGAGAACGAGCAATGTATGCAATCACAGGAATCACCGGCAAGGTCGGCGGCGCACTGGCCCGTGAACTGCTGGCCTCGGGACGGCCCGTGCGCGCGGTCGTGCGCGACGCGACGCGGGCAGCGGCATGGGCGGCGCGCGGGTGCGAGATCGCGACGGCTTTCATGGAAGACCCGGCGTCGCTCGCCGACGCATTCGCCGGCGCGACGGGCGTGTTCATCCTGCTGCCGCCGGTGTTCGATCCGGCGCCCGGGTTTCCCGAAGCGCGAAAGGTGATCGAGGCCGTATCCGCCGCGCTGCTGAAGGCGCGCCCCGACAGGGTCGTGTGTCTGTCGACGATCGGCGCGCAGGCCGACGAGCCCAATCTGCTCACGCAACTCGCGCTGATGGAGCAGGCGCTGCGCGAGATGCCGATGCCGGTGACGTTCCTGCGGCCCGGCTGGTTCATGGAGAACGCCGCATGGGATGTCGCGTCCGCGCGCGACGAGGGCGTCGTCGCCAGTTACCTGCAGCCGCTCGACAAGCCCGTGCCGATGGTCGCCACCGCGGACGTCGGCCGCGTGGCGGCAGAACTGCTCCAGCAGACGTGGAGCGGGGTGCGTGTCGTCGAGCTCGAAGGCCCGCGCCGGGTGAGCCCCAACGATCTCGCGCTGGCCTTCGCTCGGGTGTTGGGCCGGAACGTACGCGCGGAAGTCGTCGACAGACGAACGTGGGAAGCGCTGTTTCGCGCGCAGGGCATGAAGCATCCGCTTCCCCGCATGCGCATGCTGGACGGCTTCAACGAAGGCTGGATCGATTTCGAAAGCGATCCTGAAGAAATCCTGCGCGGCCATGTTGCACTGGACACGGTTCTGGGCGAGCTCGTGTCGCGTACGGTCTGATTGAATGCAGCGGGCGGCGCGTGGCGCGCTGCGCTACCCCCGCCCATGCATCGGATTTCCGGTCGGACGGATAGCGGCTTTCATGTCGAAGGGGTGTCGTGAATGTCGCTATTAATGTCATTTATGACTATGGCGAGCGGCCTCGTCCCGAGTCTAGACTGCGAAGCATTTCCGGCATCCGCAGATCCCGCCTGCGGCTCAGTCCGATAGAGGCCAATCCGATGACATTTTCGCCAGAACTTCACCTGCTGACGCTGACCGCGATCGCGACGCTGCTGATGTGGATTCCTTACATGCTGGCCAGAATCATGACGCGTGGCCTGATGGCGGCCTTGAGCAATCCCGATCCGTCCCATCCGCCCGATCCGCCATGGGCGGAACGCGCACGGCGTGCGCATGCGAACGCGATCGAGAATCTTGCCGTGTTCGCCCCGCTCGTATTGATGTGCGCAATGACGGGGGCGAGCAGCCCGGCGACGGCGTTCTCGGCCAGGCTCTATCTGGGGGCGCGGCTGGTTCACTACGTCGTTTACGCCGCAGGCATTCCGGTTGTTCGCACGATCGCTTTCCTGACCGGCTTCGCGGCAACGCTCACGTTCGCTGTCGCGCTGCTCGGTCGCGCGACCTGACGGCTACCCGCCTGGTCTTGCCCATTCGCTCACTTCAGAGGTCAACATGAAATCGACTCCCGGCAGCATCCTCGACACGATCGGCAACACGTCGCTCGTCCCGTTACGACACGTTGTCCCGAAGAACGGCGCGCGTCTGTTCGTCAAGCTCGAAAGTCAGAATCCGACCGGCAGCATGAAAGACCGGATCGCGCTCGCGATGATCGAAGCGCCCGAGCGCGATGGGCGCCTGAAGCCCGGCGGCGCGGTGGTCGAGTACACCGGCGGCAGCACGGGTGTGTCGCTCGCGCTGGTGTGCGCCGTCAAGCGGCATCCGCTGCATCTGGTCTCGTCGGATGCGTTCTCGAAGGAGAAGCTCGATCACATGCGCCTGCTTGGCGCGAAGCTGACGCTCGTCCCGAGCGACAACGGCAGGCAAACCGAGAAGCTGACGAAGGACATGATTCGCGAAGCGCATCGGATTGCCGGCGAGACGGGCGCATACATCACCGCGCAGATGGAAAACACCGATCAGCTCGACGCCTATACGAAGATGGCCGACGAGATCTGGGAGCAGACCGGCGGCCGTCTCGACGGTTTCGTCCAGAGCGTCGGTACGGCTGCGTCGCTGCGCGGGATTTCGCGGCGCTTGCGCGAGCATGACGCACGCATCCGGATCGCCGGTGTCGAGCCGGCCGAATCGGCGGTGCTGTCGGGTGGGCCGACCGGCGCGCACAAGATCGACGGGATCGGCGCGGGCTATGTCGTGCCGCTTTGGCGCGACGGCATCGCCGACGAGCTCGAGCGTGTCTCGACGGAGGACGCAAAAGCCATGGCGTTCCGACTGGCCGCGGAGGAGGGGCTGTTCTGCGGTACGTCGACCGGCGCCAACGTGACCGGCGCATTGCGACTCGCCGAACGGCTCGGCCCGGACGCCACGATCGTGACGATCATGTGCGACACGGGCATGAAGTATCTGAAGTCGTTCGCGCAAACGATCGGTTGATGGTTTTGGGGGATCGTATCCGGGTGTCCGGTACGGACAGCAGCCAGATGTCGGCGGGCTCGACCCGAGCGAGATCGTCGACCGCTCGGCCGGCGCCGACGAATGCCACGGCGGCGCACGCGATGTCACGATCGTAGATTTGCCCCACGTCGACGACACGGTTCGCGACGATCAGGTTGCCGAGCGTCTGGCCGACGCGGCCGGCGCCCACGATGGTCAGTCGGGACATGGCGATTCTCCGGCGACGGCCCGAACGGCCGTCGCAGCGTGGCCGCGATCAATCGTGCCGGATCGCGATGGTCTTCAGCGCGGTAAAGCCGAGCAATGCCTCGAAGCCTTTCTCGCGGCCATACCCGCTTGCCTTCACGCCGCCGAACGGCAGTTCCACGCCGCCGCCCGCGCCGTAGTTGTTGATGAAGACCTGTCCGGCCTGCAGCTTGCGCGCGAGCCGCAGCGCGCGGGCGCCGTCGCGGGTCCAGACACCCGCGACGAGGCCATACTGCGTGCCGTTCGCGAGGGCGACCGCCGCGTCTTCGTCGTCGAACGGCATGGCCGCGAGCACCGGGCCGAATACCTCTTCCTGCGCGAGCTCGCTGTCGGGCGGCACGTCGCGGAACAGCACCGCTTCCTGGTAGTAGCCTGCGCCCGATGCGCCGGCCGCGATGGTGCCGCGCGCCGCCACGCGAATGCCGTCGGCCTGCGCGCGCTCGACGATGGCCCGCACCCGTGCATGCTGCTTTGCATTGACGAGCGGCCCCATCTCCAGATTCATCGACGGCGGCCCCGAACGCAGCCGCTCGAATTGCTGCGCGAGACGATCGAGCACGCGTTCGTAGACGGTGCGCTGGACGAGCAGCCGGCTGCCGGCCGAGCAGGTCTGCCCCGCGTTCTGCACGATCGCGTTGACGATGACGGGCAGCGCCTGATCGAGGTCGGCATCGTCGAACAGCAATTGGGGCGACTTGCCGCCCAGCTCGAGCACTGCCGGGCAGTGACGTTCGGCGGCCGCACGGCCGACCAGCGCGCCCGTTCCCGTCGATCCGGTAAACGAGATGTGACGAATGCCGGGATGGGCCGACAGCGCCGCGCCGGCTTCGCCGCCCAGCCCCGTGACGACGTTGACGGTGCCGGCCGGAAAGCCGACCTCGGCCGCGATTTCCGCCAGCCGCAGAATGGACAGGCTCGCGTCCTCCGCCGGCTTGACCACGCACGCATTGCCGGCGGCGAGCGACGCGCCGACCGAGCGACCGTAGATCTGCATCGGGTAATTCCACGGAATGATGTGGCCGGTCACGCCGATCGGTTCGCGCACCGTCAATACCGTGAACCCGGCGGTGTAGGGCAGTGTGTCGCCGTGCAGCTTGTCGACGCATCCGGCGTAGTACTGGAGGTAGCGCGCGAGCACCGCGGCATCGGTACGGGCGGTGTTCAGCGCCTTGCCGGTGTCGCGCGCTTCGAGCTGCGCGAGTTCGTCCGCATGCTGCGAGACGGCCGCGGCGTACGCGAACAGCAGGTTGCTGCGTTCGACCGGCGACAGCTTCGCCCACGGGCCGTCGAGCGTGTCGCCCATCGCGCGCTGTGCGGCGGAAACGGCGCGCTGCACGTCGGTCGCATTGCCGCGCGCGATCGTCGCGAACGGTTCGCCGGTGCTCGGGTCGACGACGTCGATCCGCGCGCCGGTATTCGGTACGACGCGGGCGTTGTCGATGTAGTGATCAAATTGCATGGGTCATTCCTCGATCGATGCGGGATTCGCGATGGTGTGTGCAATCGCGGCGCCCAGTTCTTCGGTGCTGGCCGTGCCGCCCATGTCGCGGGTGTGTGGGCCGGCGATGAGCACGGATTCGATCGCCGCGACGATTTCGGCGGCCGCGGCTTCGTAGCGCGATTCGCCGCGACCGAGGTGTTGAAGCAGCAACGCGGCCGACCAGATCTGCCCGATCGGGTTCGCGATGCCGCGGCCCGCGATGTCGGGCGCCGAGCCGTGCACCGGCTCGAACAGCGAAGGGAAGCGCCGCTCCGGGTTCAGGTTCGCCGACGGCGCGATGCCGATCGTGCCGGTACACGCGGGGCCGAGGTCGGACAGGATGTCGCCGAACAGGTTCGAGGCGACGACGACGTCGAAGCGATCCGGATTCTGGACGAAGTGCGCGCACAGTATGTCGATGTGATATTTGCGCGTTTCGATGTCCGGGAACGACCGGGCCATTTCGGCGAGGCGCTCGTCCCAGAACGGCATGGTGATCGAGATGCCGTTGGATTTCGTCGCCGCCGTCAGCTGCTTGCGCGGGCGCGAGCGGGCGAGTTCGAATGCGAACCTGAGCACGCGGTCGACGCCGACGCGCGAGAAAACCGACTGCTGCACGGCGATCTCGCGGTCGGTTCCGGTAAACATCCGGCCGCCCACCGACGAATACTCGCCTTCCGTGTTCTCGCGCACGACGATGAAGTCGATGTCGCCCGGCTGGCGCCCGGCGAGCGGCGCGGGCACGCCCGGCATCAGGCGCACCGGGCGCAGGTTCACGTATTGATCGAACTCGCGCCGGATCTTGATCAGCGATTCCCACACGGCGACGTGGTCCGGCACGATATCGGGCGCGCCGACGGCCCCGAAGAAAATGGCGTCGTGCGCGCCGATCTGCCGCGCCCAGTCGGCCGGCATCATCGTGCCGTGGCGCACGTAGTGATCGGTACACCAGTCGCCGAATTCGTCGAACGCCAGCGGAATGTCGAAGCGATCCGCGGCGGCGCGCAGCACGCGCAGGCCTTCGGGCATCACTTCCTTGCCGATGCCGTCGCCGGCGATGACCGCGATGCGGTGCGGGTTCTTCATGTTGCGGGAAGCCTCCATGATGAAGCTGGCGTCCCGCACGGGAGGGGCAGACATGGGGAAGCTGCGCGAGCCGGGCCGCGTCGAACTGCTGCGCGGCGGCCTTTGATACGCAACGCTGCATCCGATTCCCCTCGGATCGCGTCGGCATGTCTCCCGTGTCTCTTCCGTTGCGGTAACCGGCGGACTATTGAATCTGTCCGTCGAATCTACTGCGTCGCCGGCATCGGCAGGAAGTGCGGATTCGTGAACGGGACCTTCGAAAATCTGCAACACGCCGGCGCGCGCGCACGCGTGGCGGCGCAGTCAGTCGTTCGACTGCCCGGCTTCACCGGAGACGAGCGAAGGCGGCGCGAACGAGGCGAGGAACTCGAACAGCTTGCGCGTCGGCAGCGGCACGGCGCCGGCGCGAATGCCGACCGACATGACGCGATTGGCCCACGGATCGTTGAGGCGAATGAAACGCAGGCGCATCGGTTCGCGAAACAGCGCGACCGCGCGTTCGGGCAGGATGCCGATGCCTTGCCCTGCCGCGATCAGCCGGCACATGGCTTCGAAGCTCTGCACCTGCACGCGGAAACGGACCGACTTGCCGAGCAGCGCCGCTTCCCTGACGAGCGAACGCGTGAGTTCCGAGCGGTCGTCGAGCGCGACCAGATCGTGGTCGAGCAACGCGCTGAAATCGATCGAATCGCCGCTGAGCGGGTAGTCGTCGGGGACGACCACGCTGGCCCGATCCATGCAGTAAGGCGCGAGGTGGATGCCCTCGGGCGCGGTGCGCGACGTGACGATGCCGACGTCCGCGCGGCCTTCGCGCAGCGCCTGCAGGATGTCGGAACTTCTCAGCTCGCTGATCTGCAGCTTGATGTCGCGATAGCGTTGCGAAAAGGTGCGCAACTGATCGGGCAGATCCTGGCTGATCGCCGAGATGTTCGCGAACACGCGGACGCGGCCGACCGCGCCTTTCGTATAGTCGGACAGTTCGCTGTAGATCGCATCGGTGCGCAGCAGCAGGTCGGTCGCGTGGCGCAACAGCGCTTCGCCGGCGGGCGTGAGTTCGACGCCGGCCACCGTGCGGTTCAGCAGCACCACGCGAAAGTGATGCTCGAGCAGCGCGATCCTGCGGCTTGCGGTGGAAAGCGACATGTGGGACTGTTGCGCGGCGCGCGACAGGCTGCCCAGCTCGGCTGCACGGACGAACAGGGCGAGGGACGTGAGATCGAACAAGCGCGGGCTCCGATTGAAACTGCGGCAAGTATGTCATTCATCGCTGCGCGCGACGGTATCGGGCGAAGTGGTGCTAACCCTGACTGGCCGCGAATGGTGCGCCGCACACCGCGACACCGCCGTCACGCCGCGATGGCCCGTGTCGCGTGAGCGATCGGCGGCCGGAAACTGTTTTTCCGTGGCTTGTGCATTGCACCGTATGATGGCCGGCCCGCGCGGGCGTTCGAGATATTCGAAGTGCCGCTTGAAGGATTTCGCATATCGGGTGGGCGGGGCAGCCGGTAGATTCGAACCGCCTCCTGTCGCACACACCTATCTCGACAGCGACTGCACGCGTGACGACGCAAGCACGCACGCGGGGCCATCCATGAACTTTCGGAGACAAACGTGGAAATCGACGCGGCCTGCAACCCGGGCGACCTCGCCGCCCCGGCATCGGCGCACGACCTCGCACAGGAGGACCGGATCTTTCGCCGGCTCGCCGTGCAAATCCTGCCCATTTTGATGTTCGCGTACGTCACGTCATACATCGATCGCGTGAACGTCAGCTTCGCCAAACTGCAGATGAGCCAGCACCTGGGCTTTTCCGACGCGGTGTTCGGCTTCGGTGCAGGGATATTCTTTCTCGGTTACGTGATCTTCGAGGTGCCGAGCAACATGCTGCTGTTGCGCGTCGGGCCGCGCCGCTGGATCACGCGGATCGTCGTGTCTTGGGGCGTCGTGTCGGGATTGACGGCGTTCGTGTCCACGCCGATGCAGTTCTACGTGATGCGCTTTCTGCTCGGCGTCGCCGAGGCCGGCTTCATCCCGGCCATCGTGCTCTACATGGCCCGTTCGTTTCCGGGGCGGCGGCGCGCGCGGATTCTATCGATGTTCTATGCGGCGCTCGCGCTGGCCGGGCTGATCGGATCGCCGTTGACCGGCTTCATTCTTCAGTATTTCGACGGGGCGATGCAGATTCCGGGCTGGAAATGGATCTTCATTCTCGAGTCGCTGCCCGCATTCGTGGCTGCGCTGTATGTATGGAAGGGCCTCGACGACGACGTCACGCGCAGCGGGCGTTTCTCGCAAGCGGAGCGCGCCATCCTGGCGCGCGTGCTGGCGGAAGATCGTGCGACGACCGAGTCGGTCAATCACCGCGGCCTGTTCTCGCACTGGCTCGTGTGGGCGTTTTGCGTGATCTACTTTCTCGACGTGTTCGCGATTTACGGCTATACATTCTGGGCGCCGACGATGATCAAGCAGATGGGCATCGGCAGCGATTTCGTCATCGGCTTGCTCGCCGCGCTGCCGAATGCGGTGGCCGTGGTCGTGATGGTCCTGTTCGGACGCAGCGCGGACCGGCGCGGCCGGCAGCGGCTGCACGTCGCCGCCCTTTTGCTGATGGGCGCGACCGGGCTCGGGCTGTCGGTCGTCTGGCACGATCAGCTGTGGCTCGGCATGTTCGCCCTCTGCATCGCGAACGCGGGGCTCATCTCGTTTCCGCCGCTGTTCTGGAGCATGCCGACCGCGGCGCTCGGCACCGCGTCGGTATCGATGGGCATCGCGGTGATCAGCTCGTTCGGGAACCTCGGCGGCTTCTTCGGGCCCTATGCGGTCGGCTACCTGAAGCAGGCGTCCGGCAGTCTTGCCGCGCCGCTGTTCGTGATGGTCGGGTGCCTGTTGCTGGGCCTCGTCCTCACGATGCTGCTGCCGGCACGGCTCGTCGACCGGTAACGACTATCCATTTCGCCGCGGCGCTGCGCCGCGGTGCGATCTTTTGACGGGAACGACATGAAACAGCAGATTGGCCTGATCGGCGTGGGTTTGATGGGGCATGGTATTGCGCGCAACGTGCTGAAGCACGGTTATCCGCTCACGGTCGTCGAGCATCCGGGCAATCAGCCGCTCGACGAACTGCTGCGCGGCGGCGTACGGACCGTGCGGACCGCGCGCGAACTGGCCGCGCAAGCGGACGTCGTCATCCTCTGCGTGACGGGTTCGCCCGAAGTGGAAGCGGTGCTCACCGGTGAAGACGGCGTGTTGGCCGGGTTGAAGGACAACGCGATCGTCGTCGATTGTTCGACCGCCGTTCCCGAATCGACCGTCAGAATGGCGCGACTCGTCGAAGCGGCAGGCGGGCGCTTCGTCGACGCGCCGATGACACGCGGCGCCAGGGAGGCGCACGAGGGCCGGCTGAACCTGCTGGTCGGTGCGACGCCCGCGTTGTTTGCCGAGATCAGGCCGGTGCTCGCGTGCTTCGCGGAAAACATCACGCGTGTCGGCGATGTCGGGGCCGGGCACAGCATGAAGCTGCTGCACAACTATGTGTCGCTCGGGACCATCGCGCTGCTGTCGGAAGCCGTCGCGTGCGCGAAGCGCTCGGGCGTGGACGTCGCGGTGCTCGCCGACGTGCTCGCCAACGGCGGTGGCGGCGGCGCCGCGCTGAACCGGATGCGTCCGTTCCTGGAGACCGGCGACACGTCCGCGCTGCCGTTCCATATGGCGAACGCGCTCAAGGACCTGTCGTACTACTCGGCGATGGCCGAAGGCGTCGCCGCGGCTCATGGGATCGCGACGGCTGTTACGGATACGTATCGTGATGCCGTTGCGGGCGCGGGGGCGCATTGTCCGGTGTTGAAGTTGTCGGATGTGCTGATGGTGGGGGGCGCGGGCGACGAGGGTACGTCGCGTTGATGCGTTGTGCGGCCGTGCGTGTGGGGCTGGATCGACGTCGGGAGGGGCAGCGTGCTCAGCGCATGGTGAGCACGCCATCCGCCGACATCGACTGCCCCGTCACACAGCTGGACGCCGAGCTGCATAGCCACGGTCCGACGTTGTCGGTCGAGCGGCGCCGGGTGGTGGCTGCCGGCCATTTTGAGACGTTCGACATCGTGGTCTGGTTCGTCGACAATCCGCTTGGGGGTCGGGCTCTAGCGTCACGAGTGCTCCCAACTAGCGAACAATCGAATGGCGCAAGAATGACCTCGTACGCAGAAATATATCTGAAAGATTTTCATCGCCGCCGGGCAGGAGCAACGCGTCGAGCCTATGGTAATCGACCTGCACGATCTGCGCAGGCAGCATACCCGTCCTCCTATCACGCACTGGCGAATCGTGTACCGAATGAAGCAATGTCGCGGACTGTGCTCGATCTGGCATGCGGTGACGGGCCATTGCTGCAAATTCTGAATGACAGGGGGCATGCAGCAACGAAGCTAATTGGCATAGACATGAGCGATGGCGAGTTAAGCGTGGCTCGGGGAATATTGCCGCACGAAATACGATTGCTCAACGAGCGTGCACAAGAAATGTCGCTCGATAGCGGCTCAGTAGACTACGTGCTGTCGCACATGGCTCTCATGTTGATGGACGATATCGAACAAGTTGTTCGAGAGATTCGCCGGGTATTGCGTGACGGCGGCAGCTTTTCCGCTATCGTCGGACGGAGCTTTTTGACTGGCAAGGTCGGCGAAGTCTTTTTGGACATCTTCAAGCCAATCGCGAAGGATCGGCTCACAGGGTTGCGACTCGGTGATGCGCGCACGCGCAGTGAAGCGGGGTGGCAAGAACTACTCAAGCCCGATTTTGTTGATGTGGCTTTTGAAGACATCGAAATCGACTGGACACCTACACCCGAGCAGCTGTGGTTGGACATGCTGGACACCTACGATGCCGACCGGATGTCGGAAGCGGCGCGCGCGCAGTTCAAAAGTGAACTGTTGTCGGCGTTCGCGCCCATGCAAGGCGAAGACGGTACGTTGCAAACTGGGTGGGGCCTGCGTCTTGTTCAGGCCACTGCTGCCTAGATGCTCGCTCGCAGCGTCCTTGTCGAGTATCACGTTCACCAAGTCCATTTGGCGGTCACAAGAGACGCGCTGGACACCCATCCCGCCGCTTTCCACCGAGTTCCCACCACAACTCACCGACCATCTACCGCCGGCGTCGGAACTGCTGCCGCGCCCAAAGTCGCGCCACCGATTTTCGGCAACCACACAAACGCAATCGTAACCAGCGTAACGCCGACGCCAAGCATCGGCACCACCATCGGCCACGCGCCCGACTGATAGTGCGGATCGGTGAAAACCGCCGCCGTCTGTCCCACGCTGAAAGCGAAGAACATCATGATGAAGCCGGACCACGATACCGCGCGGCCGGCAAGATGAGGCAGGCCGCTGACCGCGCCTGCCTGCCCGCATGGCTGATGGATTCCGTGCCCGAGACAATACACGCCGTGCCCGACGAGCAGCGGCCAGATGCTGCCGGGAAGCAGCGCGCACCCCAATGCCTGAATCACCGCGCCTGACAGGCTCAAAGTCGCGCCTTGGCGCACCGTTCGTAGCATGCTTTGACGTCGCAGCAAGTGTCGGCAGCCAACGGTACTGAGAACATAGACGAGCGTTCCGCTCGCCGGTATCCAGCCGTATCGCTGGGGCGAGATGCCGAGCTGCCGGATGTAAATCGTCGGAGAAAGCAGCAGAAAACAGAACATGCCGGTGTACGTCGACGCGGCCAGCAGCGTCCATACCCTGAACGGGGCATTGCCGAATATCTCGCGCACGTCCCCGGTCGAGTTCCGGCCCGGCGCGATTCTGGCGGCGCTTTCCTCGAAGCCGTACCAGCACATGACGAGCAAGCCGAACGCATACAGGCTCATCCCCGCGAGTACCCATCGCCAGCCCGCGTGCTGCGTGACATACGCGCCGAGAATCGGGGCAAGGAACGCCATCATCCCCATTCCCATAAAACCGCGCGCCATCACGTACGGGCCGTCGCCGGCCGAATACCGGTCACGTACCGTCGCACGCGCGCATACCAGGATCGCGGCCATCGCAAAACCCTGTATCGCACGCGCGGCCACCAGCATCGCGGCGCTCGACGCTAGCGCCGCCGCCAATGCACTCAGCGCATAGAGCGCAAGGCCGGTCAGCAAGACGGGACGACGGCCGATGCGGTCGGAAAGACCGCCCATCGGCAATTGTCCGACACCGAATATCAATGCGAAAACCGTGAGACTGACGCTGGCGGAACCCAGCGTCGCGGCGATTTCAGGCAGGGCCGGCAGATAACTGTCGGTCGCCACCGGCTGGGCCGCCAGCAGCAGCGGCAACATGAGCGCGAAGTTCAGGCGAGCGGGGCGCGTGGTGTCCGGCATGACGGTGTTCGGCACGGTATCGGGCGTGGACGGAGGACAGCGGTAATGCGAGATTGCTCGGCGCAGCTCGTTCGTATGGACGCGCCCGCCGAGTCTACCGGATCGCGCCCGCCGACACTGTCGCGATCGATGCCTTGGCGCATCGGGATCGCCTGCATGCCGATCCCCATCGCGTGTTCAGTCGAACGGCACGGCCAGCCGGTCGATCACCGCGCTGGTCGCGGGCCGCACGCCGCGCCACCATGCGAACGCCTCGGCCGCCTGCTCGACCAGCATGCCGACACCATCCGCGATCCCGTGCACGCCGGCGTTTTTAGCGAGCCGGAGAAACGGCGTGAGCCGCTTGCCATAGGCGAGTTCGTAGGCGGTGCCCGTCGGACTGAACACGCTCGGCGGGACAGGCGGCAGATCGCCGGTCAAACTGGCCGACGTCGCGTTGACCACCAGATCGAAACGTCCCATCCGCGCGAGGTCCGCGTAGCTGCCGGCAACGAGCGGGCCGCGTCCGGCGACCTGCGCGGCCAGCGCGCGCGCCTTGTCGACGTCGCGATTCGCGATCACGAGTTCCGCCGGGCCGGCTTCGAGGAACGGCAACAGCGCACCGCGTGCCGCGCCGCCCGCACCGAGCACCAGCACACGCTTGCCGGCCATCGGCAGATTGAGGTTCGCCTCGATATCGCGAACCAGTCCGATGCCGTCGAAGTTGTCCGCCAGGATGCGGCCGCCGTCGAACTTGAGCGCGTTGGCCGCGCCCGCGAGCTGCGCCCGCTCACTGCGTTCGTCCGACATCGCGAATGCGTCGAGCTTGAACGGCGCGGTGACGTTGATGCCCTTGCCGCCGCCGTCGAAAAACGCCCGCACCGCGGCAGCAAAAGCGCCTGCCGGCTCGAGCGGGCCCTCGATCGCCGTATAGCGGAGGTCCTGCTGCGTCTCTTGCGCGAAAAGGCCGTGAATCAGCGGGGATTTGGTGTGTCCGATCGGATTGCCGATCACCGCGTATTGGTCGGTCATCATTGGCTCACTTTTGAATAGAGGACGCCGTCGGCCTGCATCGCGTCGATTTCGGCCGCATCGAACCCGAGGGACCGCGCGACTTCCGCGTTGTGCTGGCCGAGATCGGGCGCGACCTCGCGAATCGTCGTATCGCAATCGGAAAACCGGAACGGCAGGTTGGGCAGGCGCAGCGTCCCGTAGCGCGGATGCTGCTGCTCGACGACCATGCCTCTGGCCTGGATCTGCGGATCGTTCAACACCTCGTCGATGCGCTGCACCTTCGCGCACGGAACGTCGATGCCGTCCAGCAGGTCCAGTACCGACGCGACGGAACGCGCCGCCACCCACGGCTCGACCACCGACAGGATCTCCGCGCGATGCGCATTGCGCCCGGTGCTGTCGTGAAACCGGGTGTCCGCGCCGAAGCCAGCCGGGCCGCCGTGTGCTTCGATCAGTTGTGCAAAGCGCTTCCATGCGTCGTCGACTTGCGCGGCGATCACGAGATCGCCGTCGGCGGCACGGAACACGCCATAGAGTGTCGAGGTCGGCATGTCGTGACCGGTCTGCTCGGGCAGCACGCCCTTCAGCGTGTAGCACTGCACCGCATATTCGTGCATCGACACCAGCGTGTCGTACAGCGCCATGTCGACGTGTTGCCCGCGACCGCTCTTCACGCGCCCCAGCAGCGCGGCGTTGATCGCCGCAACCGCATGAATGCCGGTGTACATGTCGCCGAGCGAAACGCGCAGCAGCGGCGGACGCTCGCCGGGCGTGCCGACCATCTGCATGATCCCGCTCTTCGCTTCGGCGATCAGCCCGAAACCCGCGCGATGCGCATCGGGACCGGTGTGACCGTACGCGGAAATCGAGCAGTAGACGAGGCCCGGATTGCGCGCCGACAGTTCTTCATAGCCGAGCCCGAGCTTGTCCAGCGCGCCCGGCCGATAGTTCTCGATGAAGACGTCGGCGGAGTCGCACAGCCGCTGCATGAACGCCTTGCCGCGCGCGTCCTTCATGTTGACGCTCACGCCACGCTTGCCCATGTTGAGCTGCAGGAAGTAGCCGCTTTGCTGGTCGTCGAGCACGGTCGCGTGCTGGCGTCCGGCGTCGCCGGCGCCCGGGCGCTCGACCTTGATCACTTCGGCACCGAGCGCCGCGAGACAGCGCCCGACATACGGGCCGGCGAGGAAATGGCTGTAGTCGACGACGCGAATGCCTTCGAGGGGACGTGCCTGCATCACAGTGCCTCCGGACGGCGCGGCACCATCAGGCGATGTTCGCCGCGTTGAACGACCTGCCCGTCCTGATTGATCAGCTCCGACGGCAGCACGACGATGCCCCAGTCCGGGCGGCTCTTGCTGGCCCGCATCGAACCGACGCGGAACGTCACGTGCAGCACGTCGCCGACCTTGATCGGCAGCAGGAAATCCCAGGTCCAGCCGAGCGACATGCCCGGCAGGAAGCGATAGTCGCTCTGGGTCTTCAGGCCGTCGGCAACGGACAGGCCGAACAGCCCGTGCGCGACGAGGCAGCCGAAATGGCTGGCGTTCGCGTATTCCTCGTCCACGTGAACGGGCGTATGGTCGCCGGTGAGGTCGGCATACGCGAGAATGCGTTCCTTGGTCACGAGGTAGGTCGGGCTCGTGCACGTGTCGCCCTCGCGGGCATCGTCCCAGTATTTCTCGACGATCGTCATGGTCATGCCTCCGCGCGCGGGTTGATCGCCAGCGCCTGCGCGACGCACGAAGCCGGCCTGGCCTGAATCAGTTCGACGGCAAGCCCGTCGGGCAGGCGAATCCAGTTGCGCCCCTGCGGCATCTCCGTCACGTCGAATCGCCGCGCGGCGGCCAGCGCGGCCTCCAGGTCCTCGCACATCACGCCGAGATGGGCGAGCCGGCCTTCCGGGCCGTCATGTTCCGGCGCGTGGATGAACTGCATGCCGCCGAGCGTCCAGTACTGTCGCGGTGCGTCGAGCGGGCCGTCCACTTCGCGCAGCGTCATGCCGAGCACGTCCTCGAAGAAACGGATGTGCCAGTGGATGTCCTTCACCCAGATCGCGACGTGTTCGAGATAGGCTTTCGTGGCGCTCATGCCGTGGCCTCCTCACGTTGGCGATCGGCCATCGCGCGCTCCAGCCCCTTGATGCAGGCGACGAGCGTGGCATTGACCGGGGTCGGCACGCCATGGCGCTGCCCGGCACGCACGACCGAACCGTTGATGAAGTCGATCTCGGTGATCGAGCCTTTCTCCAGGCTTTGCAGCATCGAGGTCTTGAAGGCGGCGGGCAGCCCCTCGGCGGCGAGCGTCCAGGCCTGTTCGGGATCGGTCATCGACAGCTTGACGCCGGCTGCCTGCGCCGCCGCGATTGCTTCGGCGACCGCCGCGAGCGACGTCGCCTTCAGCAGCGGCTCGTCGTAGAGCTGTCCGTAGGTGAGGCCAGTGAGGCCGGTCAGCGCGCCCGTCGCGACATTCACCAGCAGCTTGTCCCACATCGTACCGACGATGTTGTCGCTGATCGTCGTCGCGAGGCCGGCGGTATCGAACGCGGCGGCGATTGCCTGCACGCGCGGCGTGATGCGGCCGTCGAGCTCGCCGATGTAGGTGCTCTTGCCGATCACGCCGGATTCGATATGACCCGGCCCGCGCAGCACGCCGCCGACGTAGGTCTTGCCCGCGAGGACGCGCTCGCGGCCGACGGCGTCGCTCAGGATGTCCTCGTGGCCGAGGCCGTTCTGCAGCGACAGCACGACGGTATCAGGCCCGACCAGCGACAGGGCGCCGCGGATCGCGGCGTCGGTGTGGAACGACTTGACCAGCACCACGACCACGTCGGCCGTGCCGACTTCGGCCGCCTGCGTCGTCGCGTGCACGCGTACCTGCCGGGTGCCGCGGGCGTCGTCGACCCGCAGGCCGTCGCGACGCATCGCATCGACGTGTGCGGGCGAGCGGTCGATCAACCAGGTCTCGTGACCGCCTTCGGTGAGGGTGGCGCCGATCGCACAACCCAGTGCGCCGGCTCCCAGAATCGCGATTTTCAATGGTGTCTCCTTGACGTATGGCCTCACGATAGGAGCCGCCGCTCATGCCGACAATGCAATGAGTACAATGGCGTCATTGCCCTGGACAATAATGCGACGATGCCCGCCGATCTGCCGGACCTGAAGCTGCTTCAGCTATTCGATCTCCTGTACGACGTGCGCAGCGTCACGCGCGTCGCCGAGCAGCTCGGCCAGAGCCAGCCGACCGTCAGCATCTGGCTCGGGCATTTGCGGGAACACCTGCACGATCCGCTGTTCATCCGCACGCCCGGCGGCATGGCGCCGACACCGCAAGCCGACGCGCTGATCGGGCCATGCCGGGAAATTCTCGAATCGCTGCGGCGCTTCACTGCGTGGGAGATCGCGTTCGATCCCGCGACCGCCCAGCGACGCTTTCGCATCTGCATGACCGACGCGAGTCACGTCACGCTGCTGCCGCGGCTGCTGGCCCATGTCCGGGCGCAGGCGCCGGGCGTCCGGCTGGAAGCCGCACGGATCGACGGCAATACGGAGCGGGCGCTCGAATCCGGCGAAGCCGATCTCGCGATCGGCTACGTGCCGTGGCTGGGCGGCGGCATTTATCAGCAGAAGCTGTATGACCAGGACTGGATTTGTCTGGTGAATCGGCATCACCCGAGGATTCGCGGTCGGCTCGGGGCCAGGCAGTATCGTTCGGAAGGGCACGTCGCCATTACGGCGGGAACGGGGGCGCAACTCCTCGAACAGGCGCTGCGGCAGGCGCGCATCGAGCGAGACGTGGTGCTGGAATTGCCGGGCTTTCTGGGGCTGGGGGCGATCGTTCAGACGACCGACCTGATCACGACGCTACCCCGTCATATCGGCGAGACGCTGGCTCAGGCCGGCGATCTGGCGGTTCACGCATGTCCGATCCCGGTCGAAGGCTTTGCGGTGCGGCAGCATTGGCATGCGCGCTATCACCACGAGGCCGGCAACCGGTGGTTGCGCGGCGTCGTGATTCGACTGTTCGGTGCTTCGCATTGACCTGCGGTTTGGGTGTTTGCGATGGCGGCCGGAGGTTTCGTGGTTTTCGTGCGTTTCCGCGTCGGCTATGCCCGCAAGTCGATCATCGATAGACGATCTGCGCGGCGAGGTCATGCTTGATCGATCTGGCCATGCTTCGGAACTCGGGGTACTCGTGCGGCTGCTTGCCGGTTTCCACGCGTTCACGTTGCCCGGCTACCGCTGCGCAGTTCGAGCAAACGTAGTCGAGAGAATTCGCGGCACGTCGTGCGTTCGCGGATACCGAACCGGTGCGGCATCACGGCAATGGGCAATTTCCCCGTGATGTGCGCAAGGCACGACGCATGACGAGAACATTGGGCCGGATCACCCCTCGGAAACGCCCCATCCCTGGCTGCTGACATCTGCCAGCGCGTCGAACACGGCCGGCGAGCGTTCCAGGCGCGCGACCGTGCGGGCGCCTTCGAGCGCGGCGACTAATGCGGTCGCGGCCGAGGATGCGCGCGCGGAAGCGAACCCGCACCCCCTGAAATGCGCCGCAATCACCTCGGTCGAATCGGCAAACCCTCGCGCCACCCGCTGGGTCAGCTCGGCGTCGAGCGCGGGCAGTTCGTTTGCCAGGTTTTGCATGAGACACCCGTACTGAAAATCGGTAGCGACCATTTCGGCCGCAAACGTGCTGAAGATCTGGCGAACAAAATTCAGCGCATGACCGGTCGTATCAGCCGAGATGTTCTGCAAGACCGCAATTCGATGGGTGACGTAGTTGTCGATTGCTTCCTCGGCGAGTTGGGCCTTGCCGCGAGGAAAGTGAAAGTAGAACGACCCTTTGGGCGCGCCGCTTTCCTCGAGGATCTGGGTCAGTCCGGTCGCCGTGTAGCCCTGGATGCGAAACAGCCGTTCGGCCGTGGCAATCGCGCGAGCGCGAGCGTCAGTCTTGCGTGTCATGCCGGGAAATTATCACGTTCCGCTTGACCGGTCTATGGCGATCGCCATACTATGGCGATCACCATATTTCGGAGTTCGACGATGCCCGTCGACAAGAGCAAGCCATCGGCGCCGCGACGAACGGTTCTGGCGATAGGCGCGGCCGGTCTGGTTGCTGCCTTGCTTCGTCCTGCCCGCGCAACCCCGACAGGAGAGAGTGATTTGGCCACGCCGACATACGGTGCAGGAACGCTTCCGAAAGGAGTGCGCTCGCGCATGATCCATGGGGTGAACGGCCTCGATGTTCACATTCTCGAAGCCGGTCATGAAAGCGCCGGCCGGCCGCTCGCGTTGCTTTTGCACGGTTTTCCGGATCTGGCCTACGGCTGGCGGCATCTCATGCCCATCCTGGCCGACGCGGGATACCACGTCGTGGCGCCCGACCAGCGCGGTTATGGACGCACGACCGGTTGGGCGAACGACTATGACGCTCCGCTCGGACCCTTCAGCCTCCTGAATATGACGCGCGACGCCCTCGGACTGGTATTGGCGTTGGGGTATCGGCATACGTCGATGCTGGTCGGGCACGACCTCGGCTCGCCCGTGGCGGCGTATTGCGCGCTGGCGCGGCCGGACGTCTTTCCATCAGTGGTGCTGATGAGTGCGCCGTTCCCTGGTCCGCCGGCGCTTCCGTTCGACACGGCGCAAAGCGAGCCATCGTCGGCTCAACCGAACAGCGAAGGTCGAAAGTTGGCGGCGGCGCTTGCCGCGCTCGATCCGCCGAGAGCGTATTACCAGCAATACCTGTGCACACGGAACGCCAACCGGGACATGTGGCACCCGCCCCAAGGTCTATCAGCGTTTCTGCGTGCATTTTTCCACGTGAAGAGCGCCGACTGGCCGGGCAACAAGCCGCATCCGCTGAAGGCGCTCACGGCCTCTGAACTGGCGCAAATGCCCACGTACTACGTGATGGATCTCGGCAAGACGATGCCCGAGACCGTCGCGCCATTCCAGCCGTCCGCCGCCGAAATCCTTGCCTGCAAATGGCTTACCGACGCGGAATTGGGCGTGTACACGGCGGAGTATGGTCGGACCGGGTTTCAAGGCGCGCTTCAGGCTTATCGTGTCTTGTCCGATCCCGACCTGAATGCTGAGTTGCGTCTGTTTTCGGGCAAGATGATCGACGTCCCGTCGCTCTTCATTGGCGGCAAGCGCGATTGGGGCACCTATTCGGCGCCGGGCGCGCTCGATCTGATGAGAACGAAGGCGACGACGAGCATGCGCGGCATCGAGCTGATCGACGGCGCAGGTCACTGGATCCAGCAGGAGCAACCGGGCAAACTCGGCGAGCTGCTGCTCGCCTTCGCGAAGGCGTGAAGCGGGGCGGTGTGGGTCCAGTCGTGACGACAGCCTCCGGCTTCGCTGCCCGCGGTCGGGGACTCACGTCTGCGATGCGGAAGGGCGTCTCGATGTCGGCGCGTCGAGCTGGATGTCACACAGTTACAAGATAGTCGTTGACGCGGCCATCGCCTGCCGTTAGTGTATGCACCGAAGTCCAAGAAGTCCGATTGCTGTTCATCAATTGCTGCTCCTCCTCAGCGGTATTCGTTGTCCTCTCCCTCCTTGACGCTTCACGCGCTCTTCATCAGAGCAACTCTTCGTATTTTTTTCTCAAGGAATCTTCATGGATACCGGTATCGTCAAGTGGTTCAACGACAGCAAAGGCTTTGGCTTCATTACTCCGGACAAGGGCGGTGACGACCTGTTCGCTCACTTCTCCGAAATTCGTGCCGACGGCTTCAAGACGCTGGCTGAAAATCAAAAAGTGAGCTTCGAAACGAAGCAAGGCCCGAAGGGTCTGCAAGCGGCGAACATCAAGCCGCTGTAAAGTTTGAAGGGCCCGGCCTCCCACGACGGACGCCGGGTCGCAGCGACATCCCAACGGAGCTTCGCCTCCCCAAGTTGGCGCGATCGCCTTGAGCTGTATCGAGTGATTCAGCTTGCCGAGCGTCACACGTCTCGTTGCACTTCATTCCCCTCCGGCCGCAACGCCTATTTTCGCTTTCCGACTGCGTCAGATTCAGTCCGCAATGGCTTTGAATCGGTGTATCCGTGCGCATTTCGCACGGCACGCGCGCACTCGAACATCATTAAAATTAAAATGCACAACAAACGAATTCAACAATACAACGGCTATGCCGTCCAACCCTCGGCGCATCGCTTGCCCGACGGTAGTTTTTCATCCAACCTCCTGCTCGAACGCGCCGATAGCACGCACGACGAAGGCCGCTATCAGTTCTATTCGCTCGATTACTTCACGAGCGAGGCACAGGCGCTCGCGCATTCGGCACGCTGGGCACGCAACTGGGTCGATTCGCGCGGCTAACGGCCACGCCCTGCAGGCGGCGGAGGCGGCGCGATCCGATTCGAGCACCGTCGCTTCGGCGCCATTCCGTCGCAGGCCGGTGCAGACGAACGACCACGGTGGGTGAAGGCGGAAACGCGCATCGGGTCGAAATCGCGAGGTGTCGATGAAATACGACGCCTTTCGCGACCGGCGGCAGTCGCCTCACGTCCGACAGGCCGTTTCGGCGCCGAACCGGTCGACCACGAATTCAGTAAAGCTGCGAAGCTTCGGTGATTGCCGCCTCTCTTGAAGATAAAGCAGGTTCATCGTCCGTTCAGGGCCGGCGAAGCCCGGCATGATCTCGATGAGGCGCTTCTCGCGAATGTCGTCGCGTATCAAGATGGAAGGAAGCATCGCGATACCCAGCCCTCTCAACGCCGCCCGGCGCAACGCGTCCGCATTGTCAATTTTCAGTCTGCCGTCCACGGACAGGCTCATCGGCCCATCCGGGCCTTCCAGCGTCCATTGGGTTTGCGCCGCGTGCCATTCCGCTCGGGGCGGATACGCATAGGTCAGGCAATGATGCTCGCCTAGCGCGTGCGGCGTAGCCGGTGCGCCATGTTCGTGAACGTAAGCGGGCGATGCACACAGCACCAGCCGGTATGGCGCCAGCGGACGCGCCACCACATCCGGGTTGGCGAGCGTGCCGATGCGAATGGCCGCCTCGAAGCCTTCGTCGAACAGATCGGCGAGCGAATCGGTTGCGACGATATCGAGCCTGATCTCGGGGTAGCGCCGGTAATAGTCCGCGAGCGCGGGAATCAGGCACTCGTTCGTAAACACGACAGGCGCGGTCACGCGCAAACGCCCTCGTGGCTGCTTGAGGTGAGCGAGCGCAAGCTGTTCCGTGTCGTCGACCAGACCGAGGATTTCGACGCATCGCTCGTAGTAAGCGTGGCCGAACGCGCTGACTTTCTGCTTGCGGGTCGTGCGGTGAACGAGCACCGCGCCCAGCCGGCTTTCCAGCGCCTGAAGGTAGTTGCCGACCATGGTCGGCGACAGATCGGCCGCCTGCGCGGCCGCCGTCAGGCTACCCGTTTCCACGATACGGACGAATACGGCCATCGCCTTGAGGAGGTCCATTGCGCAATCGTACTGGATTCTGTTTCAAGATGATGCGCGTTTATCGGCCACCGGTTTGGAAATACAGTGCGATAGACGAGCGAAAGGAGAGCAGATATGCCGTATGAACTCACGACGTTGTCGTGTCCGCTTCTGGACCAGGACAGGGTGTCCCGCCATGCGCATCGCTGGGTATCGGATGCCGGCGCGCAAGGGCGGCTGCTTGGCGCATGGCGCACGGAAATCGGTGAGCTATCGCGGATTGTCGTGCTGCGTGGCTTCGAGACGATGGATGAATTGCAGCATGAACGCGATCGGGCATTGCGCGCCGCGCGACCTTTCGGCATTGAAAGCGCGTCCGTTCGATTGGCCATGGAAAGCCATGCACTTTTTCCTTTTCTACCCGACATCGAACCGGGTGCATTCGGCGGCTTTTACGAGATTCGTCGTTACTGGCTGAAAGCCGGCGGTATTGCGCCGACCATGGCCGCGTGGGAACGTGCGGTGGGCCCGGCCAAGGCCTATACGTCGCATCTCGTCTGCAACATGTACGCGCTCGATGGACCGCCGCGCATCACGCACATCTGGGGATTCTCAAGTCTGGAAGAACGCATGGCGTTGAGAAAGCGGCACTACGCCGAGGGTCTGTGGCCGCCGGCAGGCGGGCCGGAACAGATCGAAAGGGCGACGTCGACGATTGGCTTGCCGGAGACGTGGTCGCCATTGCGTTGAATGCGCCGTTCGCGCCGGATGTCACGTATTTTCCGCTCGGGTGATCGGGGCTTGTGTCAACAGGACCTAGCCGCGCGTGATCGACCTGGCAAACTCGATGAACTGCTCGACGCAGCTCGACGAGAACGGTTCGGACCACGTAACGACCAATTCGAGAACGTGCGGCCTCGCCAGCGGCACGTAAGCGACGCCCGAGCGTTGCAACGTCGACGTGAAGCCGGGCACGATGGCGACGCCGCGTTCCGCGGCCACCAGCGACACCAGCGTCGTGATCTGCGATGCGGTCGGCCCTGTCCGCGGCGTAACGCCCTCTTGCGCGCACAGATCCTCGAGCGCGGCGTTCAGCGCGGAACCGTAACCCGCGGGAAACGTGACGAAGTTCTCCTTGACCAGTTCACGGAACTCGATCGTCGCCTTGTCCGCGTATTTGCTCCGGGCGGGAACCGCGGCGACGAGCGACTCCCGCGACACGACGAGGGACCGGATGCGCTCCCCGGGTGCCTTCGCCGCTGACCAGCCGAATCCGACGTCCATCGTGCCGTCGGCGATCTGCTGGCGCTGAGTGGCGGTCGATACTTCCCGAAACGCCAGCTCGACTTCCGGCATGCTGCGGCTCGCATTGCGGATGATGTCCGAAAACGCGTCGGACATCGGAATGGAACTCGCATAGCCGATCACGACGCGACCGACCACACCTTGCGCCATCTTGCGCGCCGTTGCCTCCGCCTCGTCGACTGCATGAATGACGCTCCTCGCGTGTTCGAGGAACAGCGCGCCTGCCGGCGTGAGCTGCACCGCACGTGTCGATCGTTCGAACAGCCGGATACCGAGGTCGGCTTCCAGCGCGGCGATATGGCGCGTCAACGGCGGCTGGGCGATACGCAAACGCAACGCCGCGCGTCCGAAGTGCAATTCTTCGGCGACGGTCACGAAATAGCGGAGGCGGCGTAGGTCGAGCATTCTTGTCGTTTCGGTATCAATGGCCACGAAATCAGTATTGGCACGCGTGTCGTCCACTCGTCAGACTGTCACCCACATCAGAGAGGGCGTCACCAGTGGGCAACAGAACCATCCGATTCGCATTTTTCCTGTGCGGCTTCGCGGCTTTTCTCAATCTCTATTCGACGCAGGGCATCCTGCACGAACTCGCCGCGGCCTTCAACGTGAGCGCGGAACGAGCAGGCCAGGGCATCAGCGCCACCACGTTGGCGGTTGCCATTATCGCGCCGTTCGTCGGTGCGCTGGCTGCCCGCTTCGATCGCCGAACGGTGATTTCGTGGGCTGCCGTGGCGTGTGCGCTTCCCGTCGTGTGGTCGGCACACGCGGCGAGCTTCTCATCGTTCCTCGCCGCCCGCTTTGCGGCGGGCATGCTGATGCCGTTCATCTTCGCGATCTCGATCGCCTGCATCGGCGAGATCTTCAGCCACGACGCGGCGACGGAGGTCAGCGCACTCTTCGTCGCCGGCACGACACTCGGCGGCTTCGCCGGACGCTTCGTGACCAACGTGCTGACGTCCGGGTTCGGCTGGCGTCACGCGCTCGATTTCATCGCGGTCCTGTGTCTCGCAACGGGCCTCGCGATCCACGCGTGCCTGCCGTCGTCCGGCGCCGCGCGTCCGGAAGGCGAGGGAGCGTCGACACCGCGCTGGACGCTCCTGACGCGCGGCCCGCTGCTGGCCTCGTTTCTGGTCGGCGCATGCGTGCTCGCCTCGCAGGTCGCGACGTTCACCTTCGTCGGACTGCGGCTGGCCCGCGCGCCATTTGGCTTCAATACGGTCGAGATCGGCGCGATCTATGCGGTGTTTCTCGTCGCGGTCGTCGTCACGCCGCTCGCGGGCCGCGTCGCGGCGAAACTCGGCCCGCGCGATCTCGCGCTCGCGGCGACCGGGCTCGCGATGGTCGGTGCATTGCTGACCTTGTCGGGCAGTGTCGTCGCGATCCTGACCGGTCTCGCGCTCAGTTCAACCGCGGTGTTCGTCGAGCAGGCGTCGGCCAATGCGTTCATCTCGCGCGCGGCACCGGGTGCAAGATCGACGGCGATTGGCGTCTACCTGTCCTTCTATTACTTTGGCGGCAGTCTCGGCTCGGTCCTGCCCGTTCCCGCATGGAATCGGTGGGGCTGGGTGGGCTGCGTCGCATTCGTCGTCGTAGCGCAGGCGATCGCAGGCGCGCTCGTGTTTTTCTTCTGGCGCGGGACGCCTCCCGCCGGCGCAAGCAAACCACGCTCACCTGAAGTCAGGCTGACTCGGTAGTCGACTTCGATTCACGGCGCTCAGCCGCCGCTCCTGCGCCGTTCGCCGCACCGTGTGCTGCCGGCAACGCCACCCGCACATAAAGAAATGCGCGCCGTTCTCGATCGGGCAGCACTTGCGGCCCGTAGCTGATCCTGACCGCGCCATCGTCGATCTCCCCGCCCCGCGCGAAACGCCACGCGCCGGGATCGCTGTCGAGCAGGAATTCGGCGCGCGCATACGCATGCGGCTCGAACAGCTCGGGGATCGTCACCGTCCTTCCGTCGAGCTTGTCGAGCAACGCTTCGACCACGTTGAAGCCGTAGCCGTCGCGCACGATGTCGCAGATGAAGCTGCCCGCGATGCGCGGATTCAGTTCGATCACGTGCGGCACGCCGTCATGCACGATGCAGTCGAGATGCACGGGCCCCCACGTGAGCCCGGCGGCGGCCGTCGCACGCGTGCCGACGTCGATCAGCGCGCGCAGCGTGTCAGCGTCGAGATCGAGTTCCGACGTATACCCGCGCTCGAGAAAACCGGCACCATGCCGCTTCAGCTTGCGCAGCGCGCCGACGTAGCGGCCGTCGAAATACTCGACACAATATTCGCTGCCCGTCAGGAATTCCTCGATGACGACGCGTTCGGTGGCAAGCGCGGGTGCGTCGGCTTGCGCGGCGGCGGCGAGCGTGTCGAGCTGCGCGCGCACGGCGGCGATGTCCTCGCAGCGGCGCACGCCGTCGCTCGCGGAACCTTCCGACGGCTTGACGACGACCGGGAAGCGCAACGGGGCAGCCGCCGCCGCGAGCGCCGCCGGCGCGGCCAGCGTACCCGCGACGAACTGCGCGGCCGGGATGCCGTGCTCGGCGAGCAGCGCTTTCTGGTTCGACTTCGACACCGCGTACGCGACATGCCGCGCATCGGGACCGGGCAACCCGAGCGCATCGGCGACCCATGCCGCGGTGCGCGCATAGGTATCGTGCGCGGTCGTCACGCGCAGCGTGTCGAGCTCGTCCGGAAAGTGCGCGCGCAGCCAGCCGGCGAGCTGGCCGGCGTCTGGCGCGAGGTTGACCGTCTCGACGCCGTCGGGAAACACGCCGTCGAGACGATGCCCGGGCGCGGTGATGACGGTCACGGCCACCTGGCGTGCGAGGGCGGCGCGCACCAGCGCGATGCTGCTGCCGGTGGCGCGTGCGCCGATCACGATGAGTCGCTTCATGAGGAATCCTTGATCGAGGGCGGAAGAGGGAAGCCGGCTAGCGTGCGCGCCTGCGCAGGCGCTGCGCCTCGAGGCGCGGCAGCAGATGCTGGACGACGCGCGGCAGCGTATAGATCGGCAACTGCGCGCACGCGAACACGAGCGCCATGGTCGGCGTCGCGGCCAGTCCGAGCGCGGCCCACATCAGCCCGACGTTGCGATTGGCGACGATCAGCGCGACGTTCAGGCGCGTGCGGACGTCGCCGGGCGTGAGCCCGTACGCGACGATCTGAAAACCCGCGTTGACGGCGAACGCGAGGGCGATCGCGGTCAACGCGCGGTGCGGGGCGTCGACGATCGACTGCTGCATGCCGGCCATCGTGCCGAGCGCGAATATGAGCAGCGCGACGACGACGATGGCGTCGATCGGTGTCGCATGGCGCGCGAGCCGTGCGCCCGCAAAGCGCCGCACGAGCAGCGCGACGCCCTCGGCGCTGCCGATCAGCAGCGCGAGCCGCAGCGCGAGGCTCGACGGCGAGATCGACACCGCCGCGTCGTGGCTGAACCAGGCGGTCAGCAGCGGCGCGGTCAGCGGCACGAACACCATCGACGCGAGGGTCGCGACGAGCGCGACACTGGCGTCGAGCGACAGCATCCGCGCGATCGTCGACGTGCCGCTCGACGGCGGCGCGCAGTAGGCGATCACCAGTGCCACGACCCAGTCGTACGGCAGGCCGGCGAGCCGCGCGGCGATGCCGAGCGCGACCGGGCACGCGATCATCGTCATCGCGGGCAGCAGCAGCGACACCGCGGGCCGTCGCGCGACCGCGCGCACGGCGCTCGGTTCGACGCGCAGCAGCGTGCCGAGCACGAACACGAACACGGTAACGGGCATCAGCGGCCGCGCGAGCGCCGCGAGTGGCGGCACCAGCAGCCCGAGGCCGACGCCGCACGCGAGCACGGTCGGACCGCGCCGCACCAGCGCGGCGATCAGTGCACGCACGGACGAACCTCGGGCGGGCGGCGAACGGACGTAAAGCCGGAGCAGGCAGCAGATGGCATGCGGATTCCTCGGAACATGCCCTAGGCTAATCCGGATGATGGGCGAAGTAAAATGATATAAACTGAATCAGTAACAAGAGAAATCGATATGAACATCCCTCTGCTCGAAACTTTCCGGGCCGTCGTGCAGGAAGGCAGCGCGTTGCGTGCGGCCGAACGGCTCGGCTGCACGCAATCGAACGTCACCGCGCGGCTGCGTCAGCTCGAGGAGTCGCTGGACGCGCCGCTGTTCGACCGGCACGGCAAGCGGCTGGTGCTGAACGATGCCGGGCGCCGGCTGATTCCGTATTGCGATCGCATCCTGCGCCTCGTCGACGAGGCGACGCAGGTGGTGCGCGAAACGCCGGTTGCCCGCAGCTTCCGGCTCGGTTCGATGGAAAGCACGGCCGCCACGCGGCTGCCGGCGCTGGCCGCCGCGCTGAAGGAACGCGATCCGGCGCTCGGCCTCGCGGTGCAGATCGGCAGCGAGCCGGATCTGGCCGACGCGCTGCTGCGCGGCCGGATCGACGCGGCGCTGACCGCACGGGCGGTGGTCCGGCCCGGGTTGCGTTACGAGCCCGCGTTCGCGGAAGACATGGTGCTGGTGAGCGCGGCGACCGTCACGCGCCGGCAACTGCTGGCCGACAACACGGTGCGCTTGCTCGCGTTTCACGATGGCTGCCCGTATCGCGCGGTCGCGGAGCACTGGCTGAAGGCGCGCGGCATCGCGATCGAATCGGTGTCGTCGTTCGGCACGTTCGGCGCGATCCTCGGCTGCGTGGCGGCCGGGATGGGCGTCGCGATCCTGCCGAAGCGGATCACGACCGAACATGTGGCGCGCAAGGAAGTGCGCACGCATGCGTTCGACGATCTCGACAGCGTGACCACCTACCTCGTCACGCCCGACGAAGCGCCTGCCTTGCCCGAGCTCGACGCGTTGCGCGCGGTGCTCGGCCGGCAGGCGGGGGCGCTGCTCGCGCGCTGATACACGCCCTAGGCCGGCGCAACCGCGCCTTCGTCCGCGAAGAAATCGGCCTCGATCTCGCGAATCCGCCGGCAATCCTCGAGCAGCCGCTCGAAGGTCGGGCTGTACAGGCCGACCGTGCCGAGCGCGGTCTGCAGGTCGGTGGTCACGCGCAGCGTGTCGCCGACCTTGATCCACTGCTTGAGCCCGACGAACGACGGCAGCGCCTGGATCGCCTGCCACGTGAAATCCTGCCGCAGCACGCCGTTGCGCGACGACAGCAGCAGCACGTGCCCGCAGTACCCGCGAAAATCCGTCGGCGCGGTGACGTCGCCGAACAGCCGCTCCGGATGCAGCACCGCTTCGACGGCGGCCGACACGTGATTCTCGCCGCTGACCGCACTCGTCAGCCGCGGATCGAGGCTGCCGTGCAGCCGGGCGTTCAGCTCGACGATCGTCGGGCCGTCGGCCGTATCGAACAGCTCCAGGTGGGTCGGCCCGAAACGCACGTCGAGCGCGTCGAGCACGTCGGCCGCGTAGTCGAGCAGCGGGGCGTAGCGCGGGTCGGCGTGGTTCAGCACCAGCATCTTGTCGAGCCGCGGCGCGTGCGTGCGGTCGCGATGCACTTCCCACAGGCTGATCACGCGGTGCCGGCCTTCGAACGATACCGAGTCGACGATGTATTCCTGCCCCTCGGAATAGCTCTGGATCACGATGTCGTCGTTCGGCTGGTTGTACAGCGAACGGGTGGCCAGCACGTCGCGCGCGGCGGCCTCGACCTGCGCGAGCGTCCGGCAGATCTTCACGCCGGCCACGCCCGCGCTGCGCGCCGGCTTCACGACGAGCGGCAGCGTGCCGTGCGCGCGTGCCCAATCGAGCGCCTCATCGACCGACGTGCTGTGAAAGTGCGCCGGCGCGCGCAGCCCGGCCTGGCGAATGCGTTCGTTCATCGCGAACTTGTCGCGCCGCGCGGCGGAGGTCGCGAGCGGGTTGCGTGACGGCACGTCGAGTCGCTCGGCCAGCGTGTCGGCCAGCTCCAGCGCCGCATCGAGGCCGTGCAGCACGGCGCCGATCCGCAGATCGCTCAGTTGCGCGAGTGTCGCGTCGATGTCGCCGCGATGCTGGACCTGGCGGATGTAGTCGGATGGCACGAACTGGTTCCGGTAGATTTCCGGCAGATCGGGGTCGCTGATCACATGCGCGCAACGAATGCCGTATGCACGAAACGCGGGGGCCAGGTAGGCGGCGGTCGACGCGCCGTCGACGATCAGGACGGTATCGATGAAGCGATGCTGCATGGATTCCTCGCTCGGATGGGGATCGGTTGAAGGAGGTCGGGCGACGGCGCGCTCAGGCCCGCGTGCCGGTAGCGGATGCGTCGCGGGGCCAGCGTACCGCCAGCACGACACAGATCGCGACGAGCACGGCCGCGATGACAAACGCACGTGCCGCACCGGCCACGATTGCCGCGCCCTGGCCGGCGACCAGCGCGCCGAGTGCCGCGACGCCGATCGCGGCGCCCACCTGGCGCGCGGTATTGAGGATCGCGGACGCGGTGCCCGAGCGGCCGGCCTCGACGCTGCCGAGCATCGTCGACGTCAGCGCGGGAATCGCGATGCCGCCGCCGATCGCCATCGCCGCGAGCCCGGGCGCCAGCAGCACGTACGGCGTGTGCGGGGCGAGCGTCTGCCACAGCCACGCGTAGCCGGCGAGCGAGACGGCGAGGCCGATGATGACGGTCGCGCGGAAGCCGTAGCGGACCGCGAGCCGCGCGCTTGCGACGTTGGCGAGCATGATGATCGTGAGCGGCGCGAGCGCGAGCCCTGATTCGGTCGCCGTGAAGCCGCGCGCGTTCTGGAAATAGACGCTGAGCGAGAAGATCAGCCCGTAGAACGCCGCATTCGTGACCGCGCCGATTGCCAGCACGCCCGGCACGCGCGGGAGCCGGAACAACGCGAGCTGCAGCATCGGCGCGGCCACGCGCCGTTCGATCGCGACGAACAACGCGCCGAGTACGGCCGACGCGATCAGCGCGCCGGCCGCATACGGATCACCCAATCCATGCGCGCCGGCCCGGATGATCCCGCCCGTCAGCAGCCCGAGCACGAGCACCGCGACGAACTGGCCGGCCGGATCGAACAGCCGCGTGCGCGCGGCGGCCGAATCCCGCACGCGGCGCAGCGTGAGCCACAGCCCGAGCGCGCAGATCGGCAGGTTGATGAAGAAGATCGCGCGCCAGCCGAGCGAATCGATCAGCAGGCCGCCGAGCGTCGGCCCGGCCGCGCTGATTGCGCCGCCCGTCGCGCTCCACCACGCGACGGCTCGCACGCGGGCGGCGGCATCGTTGGCGCAGGCATGCGTGATGAGCGCGAGCGACGTGGGCAGGATCATCGCGGCGCCGACGCCCTGCGCGACCCGCGCGGCGACCAGCGTGACCAGCGACGGCGCGAGCGCGCAACCGAACGACGCGAGCAGGAACAGCGCAAGGCCGTACGCGAACAGGCGGCGGCTGCCGAAGCGGTCGGCCAGCGTGCCGGAGGTCAGCAGCAGTGCGGCGAACGACAGCGTGTACGCATCGACGATCCACTGCAGCCCGTGGATGCTCGATCCGAACGCGTGGCCGAGGCTCGGAATCGCGACGTTGACGACGGTCACGTCGAGCTGGACGATCGCGAAGCCGAGGCTCGCGGCCGCGACGGTCGGGAAGATCGCGCGCAGCGACGTGCGGCGCGAATCAGCGGTGGTGGTCGGCACGCGGTCGACGCGGTCGAGCGTCGGGGCACGGTCGCTCATCGCGGCTCCCGGGGCGTGCGGCAGGTATGCGGCGGCAGGCGGTATCGATTCATCGGGCAGGTTTCCGTATGGCGGATGAAGGAAGCCGGCTGCCCGTCGGGCGCTGGCCGCATTGTCGAATCCGACAGAAAACTAGCATCGACCCGTTGGCGAATACAAATAATAAGCAGCGATTTTTTAACAAGTATTCGTGTTAAGGGATGACGCCAGGGACGTGAACCGGTTCCGTGCGCATTGCTGAACTTATATCGATAATTTTTGTTTGCAATCGAATTAATATCATTTCGTAATGCAATGACGGTCTCCTAGTCTTGTCGAGCGCTTCGCCCCGAGGACGGCGGAGCGCGGCGGTGTGCCACGCCGCTCTTCGAACCAGATCTTTATACGAGAGACCTATGACCTATCTCGCAGATGCACGCATCGCTTTGACGGCAGCGGAATCCGCTCACATTCGCCAGACGCTCGGCGCGCTGGCCTACGACCCGGCCGGCGGCGCAGGCTATATCAGCGCAGTCCGAAAGCTGGCCTACAACGCGTTTCCCGACCGGATCGTCGACGCATTCGATCGCGCCAAGGCGCCGACCGCGGACGCGCATGGCTCGATCGAGATCGACAACCTGCCGATCGACGACGACGTGAAGGGCAGCCCGCGGTTCGAGGAAACCGGCCGCTCGTTCAAGGCCGGCGTGCTGAGCGAGAACGTGCTGGTCGCGTTGAGCACGCTGGCCGGCGAACCGTACTCGATCGCACACGAGGGCCGCGAGCTGGTGAACAACCTGACGCCGCACAAGGCGACCGCGCGCGACTACACGGGCCTCGGCTCGGAGGTCGAGCTCGACTTTCATATCGAGAACGCCGCGCAGGCGCACATGCCGGAAGGCGACACGTCGCCGTTCGCGCTGCTGCTGCTCGGCGTGCGCAGCGAGGCCGGCGGCGGCCCGTACACACGGCTCGCCGATGCGCGCCGTGCGCTGCAACTGCTGTCGCCGGACGATATCGCGCAACTCTACGGCGAGCACTACATCATCCGCGTGCCGTACCGGTGGCGCGGCGCCCACGCCGCGCGACAACACGGACCTGAGCGCCGTGCTGTCGGGGCCGCTCGATGCGCCGCGCGTGACGGTCGCGTTCTATCCGGACATGGTGCTGGCGGTCAACACGCGCGCGCAGGAAGCGCTGGCCAACCTGTATCGCGCGGTGCGCGAGGTGTCGTTCGGCGTGCAGGTGTCGCCGGGCAAGCTGGTGCTGATCAACAATCACTTCACGCTGCATTCGCGCGACCGCTTCGATCCGCAGTACGACGAGAACGACCGCGCGTTTCGCTGGGTGCAGCGCGTGTTCGTCGCGCGCAGCCTGTGGAATTTCCGCGCGTTCACGCCGCTGCAGGCGCGTGTGTTCGACCCGAAGGCGCTGTATGCGGGCGAATCGGCGCAGGCCAGGCAGCCGTCGCCCGTCGTGCAACCGGCGCCGCAGCGTGCGGCCGCGGTCGAACTCGAAGCGACGCCTGCGTGATCGATCCGGCTGGGCAGCGGCCGGCGCCGGCCGTTGCCGACCCGCTGCCCGCCCTCGCTCCACGCATCCTCGAATAAAAACAGGATTCCACAAGACATGAGCAGAACCGCCTTTGCCGTTACACGCATCGCCCGCGTGCTGGCCGCCGCGCTGATCGCCGGGAGCGCCGTCGCCGCGCACGCCGCATCGTTCGACCTGAGCCCCGAGCAGCCGGCCCGGCAGCGCGGCACCGTGAACCCGGCGGTCGAGCAGGCGCTGCCGGCTGGCTTCCGGTTCGCCGAAGCGAACACGCTGACGATCGGCATCGCGCCGAACCTGCCGCCGCTCAGCACCTATGCGACCGACGCGCGCACGGTGGTCGGCTTCGATCCCGATCTCGCGCAACTGATCGCGGACAGCGTCGGCCGCAAGCTGAAGATCGTGCCGCTCGCGTGGGCCGACTGGCCGCTTGCGCTGCAGTCCGGCAAGGTCGATGCGGTGATCTCGAACGTGACGGTGACCGAGCAGCGCAAGGAGAAGTTCGATTTCTCGACTTACCGGAAGGACCAGCTCGGCTTCTACGTGAAGACCGGCAGCAAGCTGGCCGCGATCCGCGAGCCGAAGGACGTCGCGGGGCTGCGCGTCGTGACCGATTCGGGCACGAACCAGGAAAAGATCCTGCTCGAATGGAACCGGCAGAACGTCGCGCGCGGCCTCGCGCCGGTCGAGATCCAGTATTACGCGGATGCGGCCGAGCGCTGGGTCGCGCTGCAGTCGGGCCGGGTCGACACGATCTTCAGCGTGAATTCGATGCTCGCGTACCAGGCGTCGCTGCGCGGCGATGCGAAATTGATCGGCACCGTCAGCGGCGGCTGGCCGCGCACCGCGGATATCGCGATCACGACCCGCAAGGGCAGCGGCCTCGCCGAGCCGCTGACGCTCGCGATCAATGCGCTGATCGCGAACGGCAGCTACCGGAAGGCGCTCGATCACTGGCAGCTGGATGCCGAGGCGATCGACCGGTCGCAGACCAATCCGCCGGGGCTGCCGCGCACTTGACGACGGCGCATGGCGAGACTCGAGCGAGCGGCCGCTGTTCGGCTGCAGCATGAAATGGCGGCTGCGATCCGGCTACGGGTTGACGCCGGACGGTTTCGTGCCCGGCCGGTTGCCCGCGATCTCGATCGTCGTTTCCCAGCGGAAGTAGCCCGATACGGCGCCGTCGCGATCGAGCACGGCGAAATCGGCCGTGCATGTGGTACTGCCCGGCGCCAGCACTTCGCCGCGCCAGAAATGGTCCTTCATCGGCCGGCACGATGGATGCAGCAGGTCATCGCCGTCCGGCACCGGTGTGGCGGCGTCGCGGATTTCCGCTTCGAGCGGCGTGACGATGCCCGCGTCCTTCAGCGCGAACCGGACGAACAGCACGGTGACCTCCGCACGCAGCGCCAGCGCGGTTTCGCGCAGATGAAGCTGGTCACCCGGCGACAGGCCGGCGAAGAGCCGGTTGTCGTTGTGGCCGACCTGCCCGGCGTCGCCGGGGCTCAACACGTAGATGTGCCGGCCGTCGATCACGGTCGGCGCGTCGGCGTCCCGGCTCGCCTCGGGGTAGGCCGACAGAAGCGTGACGGCGTCGACGATCGCGAGCGCATCGCAACGAACACCAGACATGAGCACCTCCTCCGCAACAAGGGAGCGGCGCGGGCAGCCGTCGTGCGGCCGCCCGCATGCCGCGATCAGTTATGGATCGAGATGAACGGGTCCCACGAGAAGCAACCCTGGCTCTGGCAATTGCGATCGATGATCTGGAACTGGAAGTGGTAGGTCACGCGGCCGACCTTCAGGCATTCCGACGACCAGTAGTAGTTCGCGACCTTCTGACACGTCGGTACTTCCGGCTTGCTGGTGTTCGGCACCGGGATCGACGCCTCCGCGACCCGCGGCGTCGGCGTCGAGATCAGGTCGTTGCCGACGTTGCCGATGAACTTGTAGAACACCACCTGGTTTTCGAAGCCCAGCGACAGGCTCGTTTCGCGCCAGCGGATCAGGTCGCCGACCTGCGCCTTCAGATCGAGCTCGCCGCCCGCCTGCCCGGAAATGACATTGTCCTGGTTGGTGACCATGTAGACGTAGTGCCAGTCGATCAGCGTCGGCGCCGCCGGATTCTTGCTGGGATTCGGATATTTTTTGAGAATGGTTTCGGTATCGAACGAAACGAGCACATCGGTAACGCGTGACATAGAAGCTCCCGTTTGAAGTAATGGGACTTATCGTTGCGCGAATTGCTTCGTGCAGCCGCCATCGCCTTGTACTGCAAGGCTTTTCGCCGGTATCGAGACATCCAGAAGCGACGGCGAATGCAGATTATCCCGTTTGGTTAAACGTGGAAGCTGTAAAGGTAAACAGGTCGATAAAATGATTTATCGAGTTAATTTTAAAATCGGAATCAATCGATTCGATGCGTGACATGAATATCACGACATTGAATCTGTTAATTGATTGGCCGATGATGTGCGGGGACGGAAGAAGGGGCGCTTACCGGTAGGTCCAGAGCCGGTGCAGCACGAACGTCGTCGGCGGGATCAGCAGGGCGATCGCGACGACGCCCATTGCCCGCGGCGCATCCAGCGCCTCGGCGGCGCGCGCGATGAGCATCGTTTCGACGAAGCCGGCGAGCGTGACCGCGAGAAAGCGCATCGCGTTGCGGGTGCGCACCGGCGACGAGAAGCTCCACAGCGTATTCGCCAGGTACGAGAACGCGGTGGCGCAGAGGAATGCGACCGCGTTCGCGGTCACCGGCGCCGCATCGAGGCGCGCGAACAGCGCCGTCGCGACCAGCACATGGATCGCGGTCGAGCAGAGCCCGGACACGCCGAAGCGCACGAGCCGCGTGCGCTCGGCCTGGAGCAGCGTGCTCATGGCGGGCGCGGGTCAGCGCGCGCCGATGCGCGCCCGGACCGGCTGCGCGCGCCGGCGAGCCGGCTGCCGGCGTGCGTCGCGCGCGACCGGCAGTTCGATCACCTTGCCGTGCGCCTGGTAGCGGCGGCGGATCAGGTAGACGGGTCGTTGCTTCGATTCGTCGTAGATCCGTCCGACGTATTCGCCGACGACGCCGATCCCGATCAGCTCGATGCCGCCGATGAACAGCGTGACCGAGATCAGCGACGCGTAGCCGAGCACCGGGTTGCCGAACAGCAGCGTGCGCAGGATGATGAACGCGCCGTACACGAACGCGAGCGCCGCGATGCCGACGCCGATGTAGGTCCAGCTGCGCAGCGGCACGGTGCTGAAGCTGGTGATGCCTTCCAGCGCGAAATTCCACAGCTTCCAGCCGGAGAATTTCGAGTGCCCGGCGCTGCGCGGATCGCGCTGGTATTCGACGATCACGGTCTTGTAGCCGACCCACGCGAACAGCCCTTTCATGAAGCGGTGCCGCTCGGGCAGGTTGCGCAGCGCGTTCACGACCTTGCGGTCCATCAACCGGAAATCGCCGACGTTCTCCGGCAGCTTCACGTCCGACAGCAGGTTGTGCACGCGATAGTAGAGCGCGGCGGCGGTGCGCTTCGCGAACGAATCGCACGCGCGGTTGCTGCGTTTCGCCGCGACGACCTCCGCGCCGTCGCGCCAGTGCTCGATCATCACCGGGATCAGGCTCGGCGGGTCCTGCAGGTCGGCGTCGAGCGGGATCACCGCGTCGCCGGCGGCTTCGTCGAGGCCGGCCGTCAGCGCGGCCTCCTTGCCGAAGTTGCGGGTCAGGTCGATCACGCGCACGCGCCGCTCGGCGGCGCCGATCCGGACCAGGCGTTCCAGCGTATCGTCGCGGCTGCCGTCGTTCACGCAGACGATCTCGAAGCGGATCGCATCGATCGCGCTCAGCAACGGAATCACGACGTCGAAGAAGCGCTCGACGGCTTCGCCTTCGTTGTAGAACGGCACGACCAGCGAGACGAGCGGCGTGTAGATGGATTCCCGCATGATGATTCCCCTTGTGATGTCGTCTTACCGGCCGGCGCCGAGCGTCGGGCGGCCGGTGCGGCGCATGCCGTGCGCCGGGCGGTGGTGTGCTCGGGACGGATGGGCGAACCCGGTCTCGGTCGAGGTATCGCGCGCGTCGGGCATCGACGGCACGTCGCGTCGTTCCTGCGCGATCCGGCTGACGAGCAGCGCGAGCGACGCGAGCGTCACGAGCGGCATGAACTGGAACGGCAGGTGCGGCACGACCGCGAGGCCCGCGAGCGGCATCGGCCACAGCAGCATCAGCCATTCGCGGTCGAAGCGGCGCCAGCCGCGCGTCAACGCATAGCGCGCGTACCACGCGATCACGATGCCGTACCAGGTCAGGTCGTAGTCGTACAGATAGGGGCTGACGAGCAGGCATGCGCATGCGAGGGTCGCGGCGCGCAGTGCGTACGAGCACGCGCCGCGCCACGCGTAGACGACCGCGATCGCGGCAACCGCCGCCGACAGCAACTGAAGGCCGCGCGCGACGAGCGCGGGCCAGCTGGCCATCGTCGCGAGCGCGAACACGGTCGGCATGCGCGCGAGCTGTGCACGGCCGGTGCCGACGATGGCGTAGACGTCGGCGATCACGTGCGCGAACGCGACCCACGGGCCGACGCCGAACGCGAGTGTCGCGAGCAGGGCGCTGACCGCGATCGTCGCGGCCCATGCGGCCAGCGCGCGCCATTGGCCGGCACACAGCAGCGCGAGCGGGAACAGTACCGCGAGCTGCGGCTTCATCGTCAGCAACCCGAAGCAGATCCCGGCGCAGACGGGGCGGCGGTTCAGCGCGAGCAGGCCGACGGCGGCGAGCGTCGCGGTGAAGAGGCTCGTCTGCCCGACGATCACCGTGAGGAATGCGCCGGGGAACGCCAGCGCGCACAGCCACGCGGCATCGCGCTGCACGGTCGCGTGAATCGTTGCAGCGAACAGCGCATACGTGATGCCGAGCCACAGCACCAGCGCCAGCGTGTACGGCAGCCAGCCGAGCGGCAGCACGAGCAGCAGCATCGTCGGCGGATAGAGCCACGGCTGCGTGCCGTTTGCGAGCGTGATCGTTGGAACCGCCGATTTCTCGATCGCGAACAGCGTGGCGTAATGCCACGCGTTGGCGCCGTGCCCGTGCGCGGCGAGCCACGCGGCGCTCCAGATCGGCGAGAAATCGGGCGACAGCGGTTCCGGTGCGCCGTGCTTCGACAGGATCATGCGGATCAGGTAGAGGGCGATGAACAGCAGTTCCGTCAGTAGCACGGCGGCCGCATAGACGCGCACGCGGTCGCGATTGAGCCAGTGCGGATGGCGGCGCGGACCCGCGATCGGGAGTTCCGGATGCACGTCGATGGCGGAATGCCCATGGCGGGCGAACGAAGGCGCTTTCATTGCTTGCCTCGCGACGCCAGTGCCGTGCGACGCACGACGACGAACAGCACCGCGAGCAGCACGACGGGCCCGATCTGCGGCAGCTTCATCAGCCGATTGAACATCTCGAAGATCGGCAGCAACCATGCGATCACGAGGATGCCCTGGTCGCCGGGAAGCCAGCCTTCGTCGAGACCGTGCGCGATCAGGCAGAAGATGGCGATGCCGAGCCACGTCAGTTCGTAGTGCCACAGATACGGTGTCGTCAGAAGCGTGGCGACCGCCAGCACCGCGCCGCGCAGGCGCATGTCGTGCGTACGGCGCCACACGCTGCCGGCCGCGGCGATCGCGAGCAGCGCGACCGCGGCCTGGGCGGCAAGCGCGGCGGCGACCGGTGCGCCCGCGAGCCGCAGCGCCGCGAACGGCGTCGGCGACGCGAGCCAGTACGACGCGAGCATGAAATGCTGTTCGCGTACCGTCGACATCGCACGAGCCAGCCCGTGCAGCGCGGCCGGGCCGGCCAGGGCGACGCCGGCCGCGGTGAACAGTGTCGCGCTGATCGCCGCGGCCGCGAAGGTGCGCCACGCACGTGTCGCGATCAGCACGAACGGGAACACGACCGCGAGCTGAGGCTTGATCGCGAGCAGCCCGATCAGCACGCCCGCGAGCACCGGACGCTTGCCGAGCAGATGCAGCGCGAGTGCCGCGAGGCCGGCGGTCAGGATGCTGTTCTGACCGAACAGCGCGGACATGCACACCGCCGAATACGCGATGACGACCACCATCGCGGCGCGCGGCACGGGAAGATGCGCACGCAGTCCCGACAACCGCGAGACGGCGAGCGCGTAGCATAAAAGACTGCCCGCGAAAAAGAGGAAGTAAGCGGGCAGGAAAGGCACGAGGGCAACCGGCGCGATGAACAGCAGCATCGTCGGCGGATAGAGCCAGGGAAGCGGCCGGTGTTGGAGAAACGCACCGAAGTGCGCGAACTCGGCCTGCACGAATGACGAAGCGTCGTAGGCCGATGCGGCATGGCCTTGCAACACGAGATGCGATGCGGTCCAGAAGACCGAGAAGTCGGTGCCGGGGCGGGCCGTGGCGTTCGACGTGAAGCCGTTGGTGACGACGCCCCAGACGATCACCAGCGCAGCGAAGAGCATCAGCATGATGCAGCTGTACGGAATGATCCGGTCGGCCGTTAGCCATTGAGCACAGCGTATTGCGCGATCGCGCGTTCCACGATTGGCTGTGTACATGATGCCCCGTCTGTCGTGTGGCCGCGTGGTCTGTCGCAGCCGTTTGATGTTGTCGTGCCTGCGGATCGATCGCTCTGAAATGGCGTTGTCCGTGAATTCATTGTTGAAGAAAAAATCGCGTGATGCAAACCGCGCACGGTCGGCCGACATTGAATGTGTTCAGCGATTCGGGTGAAAACCACCATTTCTGGTATGAGAAAACGCCATTACCGGGATTCGTGTTTCTGGCCTGAAACATTCCGCGATTTTTACCGGCTGTGCGTGCCGCCGGACCCGCGACACACGAGCGGCTTGCGGCGTTCGGGAAAATCCCGAGAAAATTTTTTAGGCCCTTTGTGCAGCGCGGCGACGGCGTTTCATGCCGGCTGCATTCGCCGGCACCGCATATATCAAAGGTGAAACATTTCGGCTGCCGGGCGTTTGACGGGCGGCCGTGTGGATCGCCGGAACCCTTGGTGCGCCTCGATTCCGCCCGGGATGGTCCGCTCTTTGCGTAAGCGTTGGCACGGCAGTCGACGACGTGACGACCGGGCGGTTCAGGCAAACAGCAGAGGAACCGGCCCGCGAATCACCTGCGGAAAAGACGGGCCGGAGCGCGTCGGGGAATACGCCGCTCCAGGTCGATCAACCGCGGCAACCGTCGTCGAACGACCAACGAGACCCGATAGCTTCCGGGCAATAAGAAATCGGCATGGCGGTACATGGGGAATAAAAATGAACGACCACAGCACATCGCGGATCGCAAGCCGCGTTAAAGACACATTGCAGCTTTGCCGGGAGTTCATCTCTCGTTCAACCGAATTCCATGCGTCGAACGGCAGTCGTGCCGTTCCGGTCGCTCGACTCGCCCGGTTCATCCGGCCGGTCGAACCGTACACGCGTCTCTCATGCTCCGTCTCGCCGATATCCGTTCGCACGGACCGGGGTGGTCCACCCCGTTTCCGCGACTGATCGCCGGTTGCCGATTTCCAGAGTAGTGCCGGTGGTGCCAGCCCCCGACGTCCTGACCGACGAAGGGTATTTCATAGCAGTCCGAAAGGAGAGTGCTCATGTCGAGAATCATCGAAAAGATCGCCTGGTTCGTCGAGGATCAGGACGGTGTGACGGCCATCGAATACGGCCTGATCGCCGCGCTGATCGCGATCGGCATCGTCGGTGCGCTGACGACGGTCGGTACGGATCTGAAGACCGTCTTCAACACGGTCGCCGACGATCTGGATTCGGTCGTAGCAGCCATTTGACGAACGGTACGACGAACGACCCTCCGGATTGTTCGTCGGCACCACACGGCATCAACAACCTGCCTCGACGTATCGATGCCGGATCATCCGATCCAGCCGGCGCGCCAGGCTTCGAAAGTGACTACGCAAGGAGATCATCATGTCCAAGTTCATTCAACAAGTCGGCCGTTTCGTCCGCGATGAAGACGGTGTGACGGCCATCGAATACGGCCTGATCGCCGCGCTGATCGCCATCGGCATCATTGCCGCGCTGTCGACGGTCGGCAAGGACCTCAAGACCGTGTTCACCACGATCGCGGACGACCTCGATTCGGCGGTCGCAGCCATCTGATGGACCGTGCCGCGGACGGCTCGGCTGGTGCAGCGTTCGAGCCGTCCCCGGCGATTCCGTCAACCGGAAACCGGAGACCGTCATGCAAACCATCATGCGTGTCGTACGCGGCTGGATCGCCGACGAACAGGGTGTGACGTCGATCGAGTATGCGTTGCTCGCGTCGATGTTCGCCGTCGCGGTGCTGGGCAGCGTCGTCACGCTGAAGGGCTCGCTCGGCGATGCGTACGAGATGATCGCCGCGGCCGTGACGGCCGCCGTGAGCACCGCGTTGTCCATGGTTTCCTGATCCACCGATTCGATACGCGAGGTTCGTCATGCTTCCCGTTGCACCGCCTTACCCGGTTCCGTTGTGCGTGACGCTGCTCGCGGTCGCCGCGGCCAGCACGGACATCGCGACCCGTCGCATTCCGAACCGTCTCGTCTTGCTCGGCCTGGGCGGTGCGCTGGTTGCGCAGTGCCTGCTGCACGGCGTGCCGGTGGGCGTGCTCGGATGGCTCGCCGGCGCGGCGACCGGCTTCGGCCTGCTGCTGCCGTTCTACCTGTTGCGCGGCATGGCGGCGGGCGACGTGAAGCTGATGCTCGCGATCGGCGCATGGGTCGGCGCGGAAATGACGTTTTACATCGTGCTGGCCACGTTCCTGGCCGGCGGGATCGGCGCCATCGCCTACGCGCTGCTGCGCGGGCGGATGCGCCAGATGTGGACGAACGTGCGCACGCTGATCGTGCGGCGCTCGCAGGCGGCGCGCGCCGAGGCCGACGACGGCCCCGTCGAGATCGCATCGGTCGGCACGCTGCCGTACGGCGTGGCGATCGCGGTCGGCACGCTGGGCACGCTGTTCGCGTCGTGCGCATAGCGCGGCGGAATCGCAACGAGAATGCAACGGGGACGCAACGATCATGAACACGAACCACACCGAACCGAGACGCGATGCGCAAGTGGCACGCCTGCCCGATCCGCCGCCGTCGCGGGAGGCCCATACGAAGCCGGGCGCGCAGCTGCCGCCGGCGCCGCGCTCGCTCGCGGAAACCGGCCTGAGCATGGCGTTCGTCGGCGGCCTCGTGCTGAAGTCGACGCTGGTGCTCGGCCGCCCGTCGTACGGCGATCTGGTCGAACGGCACTGCCTGCCGCTCGCGGTGCTCGACGAAGTGTTTGCGTTCCTGGTGCGCGAGCATCTCGTCGAGCTGATCCATCGTGGCGCGACGGATCTCGACGTGACGTTCCGCCTGACCGATGCGGGCCGCGTGCTCGCGCTCGAGGAACGGGAGCGCAGCGGCTACAGCGGACCCGCGCCGGTGACGCTCGACGCGTATCTCGCGAGCGTGGCCGCGCATTCGGTGCGCAAGCTGCACATCGGCCAGAGCGACGTGTGGGCGGCGTTCGAAGGCATCGTGATCGACACGGCGGTGCTCGATGCGGCGGCCGCCGCGCTGAACGCGGGCCGGCCGCTGCTGATCTACGGCCCGGCCGGCAGCGGCAAGACCTTTCTCGCCGAGCGGCTCGGCGCGCTGATGCACGGCCGCGTGCCGATCCCGTACGCGATCTGCGCGGCCGGCGAAGTGATCGAGGTCTACGACCCGCTCGTGCACGTCGACGTCGGGTCGCCGGCCGGCGGCCAGTCGGTCGATCGCCGCTGGCGCTTGTGCGAACGGCCGGTCGTGATGTCGGGCGGCGAGCTGACGCTCGACGAGCTCGACCTGCGTCGCGACGAAGCAGCCGGTTTCTATCAGGCGCCGCCGCACATGAAGGCGAACATGGGCATGTACGTCGTCGACGATCTCGGCCGCCAGCGCGTCGAGCCGCGCGACCTGCTCAACCGCTGGCTGCGTCCGCTCGATCGCGGCGTCGATTTCATGACGCTCGAATCCGGCAACCGCTTCGTGATGCCGTTCGACGTGTGGCCGGTGTTCTCGAGCAACCTGGCGCCGGAGCAGTTCTGCGACGACGCGTTCATGCGCCGCCTCGGCTCGAAGCTGCACGTCGGCGCGATGTCGATCGACGACTACCGCGCGGTGTACGACGCGGCCTGCGCGTCGCTCGGGCTCGTGTCGGCGAGCGATGCCTTCGACTTCCTGCTGCATCGGCTTCACCTGCCGACCGGCAAGGCGTTTCTCGCGTGCTTTCCGGCGGACTTGCTGCGCCTCGTGGCCGCCGGCGCGCGTTACCGCGGCGATCCGCCCGAGGTGACGCACGACGCGCTGTACGACGCGTGGGCGAGTTATTTCGGCGCGGCGCCTGAACGGGACGGCAGCCATCCGCCGCCCGTCGAGCGCGGAGGCCGCACGTTCATCACCGGTTGAGCCGTTTCTTTCACGATTCGTCGAGGAGCATTGCCATGAAAAACAGTCGAGCGCTCATGATGCTGGTCGTCGCGATGATCGCGGGTCTCGCCGCGGTCGTGTTCGCGTCCCGCTGGCTGGTACAGACGTCCACGAGCTCGGTCACGTCCGTCGCGGTGGCCACCACCGACCTGAACCTGGGCGAACCGCTCGGGCCGAACCAGATCCACATGGTCAGCTGGCCGGCCGGCAGCGTGCCGACCGGCGCCTTCACCGATACGAAAACGCTCGAAGGGCGCGTCGTGCGCACCAGCCTCGCGCGCGGCGAGCCGGTGATCGAGTCGAAGCTCGCGCCGGTCGGCACGAAGGGCGGGCTGTCCGCGGTGATTGCCGACGGCAGCCGCGCGATCACGGTGCGCGTGAACGACGTGGTCGGCGTCGCGGGCTTCGCGCTGCCGGGCAACTACGTCGACGTGATCGTCAACACGCAGGAACAGCAGGGCAAGACCGACGGGCAGAGCATCTCGAAGATCGTGCTCGAGCACATCCTCGTGCTGGCCGTCGCGCAGCAGGTCAGCCGCGACGACACGGCGCCGAAGGTGGTCAACGCGGTGACGCTGGAAGTCACGCCCGACCAGGCCGAACGGCTCGACCTCGCACGCAGCGTCGGCACGCTGTCGCTCGTGCTGCGCAACCAGGTCGACCAGAAGACGCTGACCACCGGCGGCGCGACCAAGCTGACGCTGCTCGGCAAGGAACCCGTGCCGGAAGCGGCACCGGCGCCCGTCCATGTGCGGCCGGTCCGCGTGCACGTCGCGTCGCACGCGGCGCCGGAAGTCCGGCGCGACTGCGTCGGCGTGCTGACGGGCGTGAAGGGCAGCGTCGAATGTTTCTGAAACGAATGCCTATAGCCAGACCAACAAACCGGCCGCCGTCATCGCGCGGCGGCCTTGGAAGTCGATAACCGGCACGGCGCCGGTCTCTCGGGGGATCAGACGAAATGAAGATCAAACCGCAACGCACAGGTACCGGCCCGCTGCGCACACGCGTCGCACGGGGCACGATGATGGCCGCGATCCTCTGTTCGGGATGGCTGACCGTGTATGGCGCGCTCGCGCAGGAAGGCATCGAGTCGGCGGTGCTGACGAAGGGCGGCGCCAGCGCGCCGGCCGCGGTCGGCAAGGGGCCGATGCAGATGACGATCAGCATGGCGCCGGTGCCGGCCGCCGCGCCCGCCGCGTCGGCGGGGCCGCTGCGCGGGCCGAACTGCGTCGGCGCCGTGCGCGAATCGACCAGCGTCGCGGTGCCGCTCGGCAAGTCGCTGCTGGTGCCGATGCCGGAGCCGGTCCGCAATCGGACGATCGGCAACCCGGCCGTCGCGCAGGCGACGATGGTGTCGCCGCAGACGCTGTACATCCTCGGGCTTGCGGTCGGCACGACCAACATGATCGTGCAGGGCAGGAGCGGCGCATGCCGCGTGATCGACGTCGCGGTCGGCGCGGACGCCGGCGGCCTGCAGGCGTCGCTGCTGCAACTGATGCCGAACGAGCGCGACATCCATGTGTCGACCGCGGCCGGGACGATCGTGCTGGCCGGCACCGTGTCGAGCTCGCAGGCCGCGCAGCAGGCCGTGCAGATCGCCCATGCGTACGGCGACAGCGCGGGCGATGCGGCAGGCGGCAAGCAGGGCGGCGGCGTGCTCAACATGCTGAACGTCACGTCGCCGCAGCAGGTGATGCTCGAGGTGAAGGTGGCCGAGGTGTCGAAGACGCTGATCAACCAGATGGGCAGCGCGTTCAACATCCAGGGCGGCTTCGGTTCGTGGAGCGGCGCGCTGGTCAGCAACCTGCTCGCGGGCGTCGCGAGCGGCGCCGTGTTCAACAAGGCGAACAACAAGCCGTTCAGCATCGCGGCCGACGCGCAGAACACCGACAACCTCGTCAAGATCCTCGCGGAGCCGAACCTCGTGACGATCAGCGGCCAGGAGGCGACGTTCCTCGCGGGCGGCAAGATCTTCATCCCGATCCCGCAGAGCGGCAGCAATGGCGTCTCGTCGATCACGCTGCAGGAAGAGGAATTCGGCGTCGCGCTGAAGTTCACGCCGACGGTGCTGGCCAACGGCCGGATCAGCCTGAAGGTCGCGCCGGAAGTGTCGGAACTGTCGCAGACGGGCGTCACGCTGAGCGCGTCCAACATCGGCGGCACGTCGATCCTGCCGCTGATCACGACACGGCGAGCGTCGACGACGGTGCAGATGAGCGACGGCGAATCGTTCGCGATCGGCGGGCTGATCAAGGACAACGCGAGCGGCGCGCTGAAGGCGATTCCCGGCGTCGGCGAAGTGCCGGTGCTCGGCGCGCTGTTCCGCAGCACGTCGTTCCAGCAGGATCGCACCGAGCTGATCTTCCTGATCACGCCGCACCTGGTGAAGCCGCTGCAGACCGCGGACGTCGCGCTGCCGACCGACAGCTTCTCGAAGCCGAACGAAGTCGACGTCTTTGCGACCGGCAACATGGAAGGCCGTGGCGGCGTGCGCAAGGCAGGCGCGCAGCCGATGCAACCCGCGAACGGCGCAGCCGCCGCGCCGCAGACGCCGGCCCAGGCGCCGGCACCTGCTCCGGCGCCGAAGTCGGAAGCACCGGTCGCGCCGGCCGCGTTGCCCGCACCGCGCGCGCCGCAAGACGCCGACGTGCAGCCGCCGGTGCCGGCCGAGCCGCCGAAGGCGCCGGCGCCGGTCGCGGCCGCCGCCCCGCAGTCCGACGCGGCCACCGCGGCGCGTGTCGCGCGCATCGAAGCCGCCGCCGCGCGCCTCGCGGCCGCCGGCCCCGAACCGTCGGCCCCGCCGGCGGCGCGACCGAAGCACCGGAGCGCGGCGGCGCCGAAAGCGCAGGTTGCGCGCGCCGCCGCGGAACCCCAGTCCACCGATCGTTGAAACCGTCCAAGGGGAAGCTCATGAAATCCGCCTACCTCGTATTCGTGCGCCGCGCGGCGCTCGCCGCCCCGC
>NZ_JACFYV010000099.1:0-22529 GCF_016759955.1 Burkholderia sp. KCJ3K979 | reverse complement strand
GGCCGGGGGCCGGTGGGCGCATCGATTACACTTGCGCGTCCGCGGCGCGCGACAATGCGGCCCGCACAGATTCACTCCGAACCATTCCCGAGGAAACGATGAGCGACGTTCAGCAAGGCATCCTGGCTCCGATCGATACGGCAGCCCGATACCTCACTTTCACGATGTCGAATGACGGCAATATCGCCGCGGCGCTGGCCGCGCTGCGCGAGATCGTCGACGGACGCGACACGGTCGTCGGGTTCGGACACGCGCTGGCCGCCTGGCTCGGGCATTCGGTGCCGGGCCTGACCGAGTACCCGGCGTTCGCGGTGAACGACCGCACGCTGCCGAGGACGCCGGCCGACGTGTGGGTCTGGCTGCGCTCGGACGACCGCGGCGAGATCGTACTGCGCGCGCGGGAGATCGAACGCGCGCTCGCGCCGGCGTTCACGCTGCAGGAGGCCGTCGACGGCTTCCGCTATTCGAACGATCGCGACCTGTCCGGCTACGAGGACGGCACCGAGAACCCGGAAGGCGACGACGCGGTGGCCGCGGCGATCGTGACGGGGCAGGGCGCGGGGCTCGACGGCTCGAGCTTCGTCGCGGTGCAGCAGTGGGTACACGACTTCGACCAGATGGAGCGCATTCCGTCGGGCGAGATGGATCACATCATCGGGCGCCGCCGTTCGGACAACGAGGAACTCGACGACGCACCCGAATTCGCGCACGTGAAGCGCACCGCGCAGGAAAGCTTCGAGCCCGAGGCGTTCATGCTGCGCCGTTCGTCGCCGTGGTCGGACACGCGCCGCGCGGGCCTGTACTTCGTCGCGTTCGGCTGCTCGTTCCGCGCGTTCGACGTGCAGATGCGCCGGATGAGCGGCGCGGAAGACGGCATCGTCGACGGCCTGTTCCGCTTCACGCGGCCGCTGACGGGCGCGTATTTCTGGTGCCCGCCGATGAAGGACGGCAAGCTGGACCTCGCCGCGCTGGGACTGTAAGCGTCGGGCGGGATCGATGAACGGGCGGGTCGCGCCGGATGCGCGGCCCGCCCGTTTCGTTTTTCAAGCTTTCAAGTGGCAGTGCGTATGGCCTGCCGCGTGCGTCAGTTCAACGTCGTTTCGATCCGCGTGCCGCGCTTGATGAACTGCGTCACCGGGGTTTTCTCGCAGATTTCCGTGAGACGCTGGCGTTGCGCGTCGTCGAGCGGGCCGTCGAGCGTCACGACGCGGCGCACGTACTGCACGCCTTCGCGATCGGCATGCAGTTCGGTGCGCACCGCGATGCGCGCGGCCGGCCACGTCTTGCGCTGCATGTACATACGCAGCGTCGCGGCCGTGCATTGCGCGAGCCCGACGAGCACGAACTCGTACGGCGCCGGCCCGCGATCCTGGCCGCCTTCGCGCGGCGCTTCGTCGCCGGTCAGTGTGTGCGTGCCGGCCTGTAACTGGACGACGTAGTCGGGCGCATCGGCATCGAGGACGGCGGCGGCGTGGATGAGCGACATGGCGAGTCTCCGGTAAGCGGATCAGGGAAAGCGGGCGCCGGGTGGCGGCGTGCAGCCGTCAGCATACCGTCCCGGCCGCGCGGGCGTGCGCTGCGTGCTACGCGTCGGCGATGCCGGCGCTGCTGCGCACGAGCGTGGCGATGCGTTCGCGCACCCACTGATGTGCGCGATCGGTGTCGCGCGACTCGTGCCAGTACGCGAGCAGCGGGAACGGCTTGAGCCGCAGCGGCAGCGGCCGCACGACGATCGGCAGCAGCGCGGCCATGCGCAGCGCATAGGTGTGCGGCAGCGTGACGAGCAGGTTGCCGGCCGCGGCGATCTGGCAGGCGGCGAAATAGTGCTGGCAGGTGAGCCGGATGTCGCGGAAGCGTCCGTCGTTGCCGAGCAGGACGTCGAGCGATTGCGGCTCGCCGAGCGACGACACGGCGATATGCTGCGCCGCGAAATAGTCGCCGCGTCGCAGCGGGTCGTGCGCGAGCGGATGATCGCGGCGCAGCGCGACGACGAGCGAATCGTCGAGCAGGTGTTCGGTGGCGATGCGCGGGCCCGTCTGCACGCGACGGTCGACGACGAGATCGAGGTTGCCCGACGCGAGTTCGCGTTCGATGTCCGGTACCGCGATGCGGCGGCTGACGAGCCGCAGGCCCGGCGCTTCGTCGGCGAACGCGGCGACGATGCGCGGCAATGCGATGGATTCGAGCACGTCGCGAATGCCGACCGCGATACTCAGGTCGAGCGTCGCGGGATCGAAGGCGGACGGATCGCGCGCGGTACCTTGCAAGCCTTTCAGATGCAACTGCACGTCCGCGATGATCGACCGCGTGCGCTCGGTAGGCACCACACGGTTGCCCTGACGTACGAACAGCGGATCGTCGAAATGCGCGCGCAGCCGGTTGAGCGCATGCGTGACGGCCGGCTGCGTGAGATGCAGCGCACGGGCGGCCGCGCCGATGCCGCCGTGCACGTAGACGGCGTCGAGCACGCGAAACAGGTTCAGGTCGAGACGGTGATCGGCGGGCACGGAGCGCGGGCGGCGAGGTGAAGGACGGATCGATTCTAAAGGATGCGTGGGCAACCGATGCGCCGGTTGGTATGCGTGGCGATCGTGCGCGTTCGATGCGTGTCGATGCGTGTCGATGCCGTTCGCGCCAATACGCGAGCATCCGTTTGACCGATGCGCAACGCAATCGAACACGCATGTCATTACGCATGACGGCCGCAATAATCGGCCGCATCGCCTATGCATTTCCGTGCCGGCATACCAGCGGCGCACGCCAGCCTGTAGTAATCCGCCATCATGCTGTCCCGGTCGGCCATTTCGCGCCAAAGGCGCTACCCGTTCGGCTAAGATGCCGTCGCTTCATATTTCGGGATAGCCGTCCTGTCGCACGCATTCAAACCAAATATAAGCCTGACAGTTCGACGGTATTAGAAGAAGTCGAACGAGTCGGGGGCTTGGCCAGTGAATGCAGCAGATCAGCGGTGGGTCGTTATCTATTTGAGTACGGGGTTTTCGTTGGCCCAGGCCGCGCGCCTCGGCGAAGCCTTCAACCTGGCGAATCGCCTGCATGCGTACAGCGCGGATTACCAGCTCAAGTACGTATCCGAAAGCGGGGGACTGTTGCAGTCGTCGTCCGGCGTGCGCATCGCGGCCGAGCCGTTCGGCGACGAACATAGCCGCCGTGCGCGCGCGTTCTTTCATCTTCATGGCGAGCGCGCGGCCGTCAATTGGGACGACGCATTGCAGCGGCGCCTGTCCGACATTCGCCAGCATGCGCGCTGGATCGTCGATGCGATGGAGTTGCCCGCGCTCGCCGCCACGCGGCGGCCGTCGTCGTCAATCGACGTGCGGCCCGGCCGGGCCGGGCGCCGCGCCACCACGACGATCGAATTGCAGGCCGGCGAGACCGACGTGTTCGCCGCCGCGCTCGACATGTTTCGCGTCGACCTCGGCGACGGCGCCGCGCAGGAGATCGCCAGCAACATGATGCGGCCGGTCGAGCAGCGCTACGCGCAGTCGATGTGGGCGTTTCGCGAACTGAGCGCGAGCCCGTCGATCCGGATGTCCGCGCAGCGGTTGCGTGCGCAGAGCGTGAACCGCATCTCGATCGCGAACGCCGCGCAGGCGGCCGCGATGAGCGAGCGCAATTTCCTGCGGCGCTTCAAGAAGGAAATCGGCGTGACGCCGACCGAGTTCGTCCAGCACGTGCGGCTCGAGCGGGCGTGCCACATGCTGATCCATACGACGCTGCCGGCCGACAAGGTCGCGCGGCGCACCGGCTTCGGCAGCGGCGAGCGGCTCGCGAAGCTGTTTCGTCAGCGGCTGTTGATGTCGCCGACCGAATTTCGCGTCGCCGAGCGGGAAAAGATCCTCGCGCACGGCGCGGCGTCGCCCGATCCTGACGAACGGCTTGCCGCCGCGTGTTGCGACGGCGACGGGGCGGATTGCGACGCCTGCGTGGCCGCGCGCGGGAAAACGGGACGGATACCCGTAAAATCGACGGATCGCGATCTCGATTCCCGGTTTCCATGCCCTTCCTCCCCACTACCGCCACCGCCCCTTTCTGCCCGTCGGAAGTAAAGGGCAGCATCACGATCGACGCCGCCGCGCCGCGCTGGCAGAAGCTCAGGCGTTTCTTCGGCCCCGGCCTGCTGGTCGCGATCGGCTACATGGACCCCGGCAACTGGGCGACGGATATCCAGGCCGGCTCGCAGTTCGGCTATTCGCTGCTGTGGGTCGTCGCGTTCTCGAGCCTTGCGGCGATCTTCCTGCAGATGCTCGCGGCGCGGCTCGGCCTCGTCGCGGGCAAGGATCTCGCCCAGGCGAGCTACGAGCGCTACGGCCGGTTCGGCCGCGTCGTGCAGTGGATCACCGCCGAAGTGTCGATCATCGCGTGCGACATCGCGGAGGTGCTCGGTTGCGCGCTCGCGTTCAAGCTGCTGCTCGGCGTGCCGCTCGCGTGGGGCGTCGTGCTCACCGCGCTCGACACGGTGATCGTGCTCGGCCTGCAGGGCAAGGGCTTCCGGCAGATCGAGGCGATCGTGCTCGGGCTGATCGCGACGATGGCGTTCTGCTTCGTCGCGCAGGTGGCGATCACGCCGCCCGACTGGCATGCGGTGGTGGGCGGCCTCGTGCCGGGCGACCCGGGCCACGACCGCAAGGATGCGATCGTGCTCGCGCTCGGCATCGTCGGCGCGACGATCATGCCGCACAACCTGTACCTGCATTCGTCGGTCGTGCAGACGCGGCACGTCGTCGGCGGCGCGCGCGGGGTGATCCGCGACACGCTGGCGCTCGTGCGCATCGATACCTGCGTGTCGCTGTTCGTCGCGATGCTCGTCAATGCGGCGATCCTCGTCGTCGCGGGCGCGGCATTCCATGCGACGGGCCAGCACAACGTGACCGACATCGAGCAGGCGTACCGGCTGATCACACCGATCGCGGGCGGCGCGGCCGCGCTGTTGTTCGGCATCGCGCTGCTCGCGTCGGGGCAAAGCTCGACGCTGACCGGCACGATCGCCGGCCAGGTCATCATGGACGGCTTCCTGCATACGAAGATCCCGTGCTACCAGCGCCGGCTGATCACGCGCGGGCTCGCGCTCGTGCCGGCGCTGATCGGCGTGCTGTGGCTCGGCGACGGCTCGGTCGGGCAACTGCTCGTGTGGAGCCAGGTGCTGCTGAGCCTGCAGTTGCCGTTCGCGATGTGGCCGCTGATCCGCTCGGTCAGCGATCGGCGCACGATGGGCGAGCACGCGATCGGGCGCGGGATGCAGGTGGCCGCGTGGGCGCTGTTCGCCGTGATCACCGGCACGAACCTGCTGTTGATTACCGGTGTCGCGGGCTGATACAGCCTGTCACAGGCTGACACAGGCATGCTGCGTGCCTGCGGTAAACTGCGGTCTTTCGATCGTCTCCGAAGTCCATCATGTGGAGTGAAATCAGCAACATCGGCGATGCCGCGCTGACCCTGCCGATCGCGGTGACCTGCGCGGCGTGGCTCGCGCTGACCGACTGGCGCCTCGCCGCCCGCTGGGGCGTGCTGCTGGCCGCCGGGATGGGCGTCGTCGGCGCCACGAAGATCCTGTATGCCGGCTGCGGCATCGAGCTTGCGCGGTTCGATTTCCGTGTGATCAGCGGCCATACGATGCTGTCGACGTCCGTATGGACGGTCGCGCTGTCGATGCTGTGGCAGGCGTTCCGGCCCGGCAAGGCGCCCGGCGTCGCGGCCGGGCTGGCCATCGGCGCGATCACGGCCGTTGCCCGCGTATTCGATCACTCGCACACCGTGCCGGAAGTCGTCATCGGCTGGCTGCTCGGCGCGCTGGTCGCGCTGGTGTTCCTGCGCGGCTACGACGGCGTGCGGCAGCGCGCGTTCTCGCCGCGCGTCGCCGCGGTCTGCCTGCTGCTCGTGTCGGGCATCGCGTACGGGCACCGCGCGCCGTTCCAGCAGATGATCGACACGCATTCGCCGCAGCTCTGCGCGTTCGTGCGGGCGCCGTCGGGCGAAGGCTTCTGACTGGTGCCGATGGCGGGTGCTCCGGCACCGCCTTCCTGCCGCCGGCATTCGGTCCGGTGTTTTCCGGCCGGCGCACGATGGCAAGTCGGTTCATCTTCCCCCAGGGCGTTCTCTTCCGTGCGGGACGCCACACTTCCGTTATCCCGATAATCGATTCGTCTGCCCGTTCATCCGACTGGTCGCGCCGGCCTCTTTGCGCACCGTCGCCGGTACGCGCAAGTCATGAATGAGGTCTATGACCGGGCATAACGAATATTCATTTCATCGATTGGCGGCATTCGCGTACGCTGGCTGTCGTTCAACCGCGGGCAAGGCTGTGCGGCCGGTTCCGCGCGCGTCGCATTCATCTCGATATACTCGCGGAAAACCCGTGCGATGCGTCGCCATGCCGGCGCACGTCGGCTGGAAGATGCACGGGAAACCCCGTCGCGGCAGCGTTCCGCGACGACGATTCACGACAGGAGCAGGTCACATGACAATCCTTTCTCCGCGCCTCGCGGGCAAGTGCGCATACATCACGGGCGCCGCGGGCGGCCTCGGCCGCGCGATCGCGCGCCGCATGGTCGAGCAGGGCGCGCGCGTGTTCGTGACCGACATCGCGGAAGCGGCGGTGCTCGACGCGTTCGCGCAGGAACTCAACGCAGGTCACGCGACGCCGGTCGCGTTCGCCGCGACCCAGGACGTGCGCGACGAAGCCCGCTGGCAGGCGCTGCTCGCGCAGGCGACCGATGCGATGGGCGGCCTGTCGGTGCTCGTCAACAACGCGGGCGTCGGCTCGATCGGTTCGCCCGCGCAAATCGAGCTGGACGAATGGCGGCGCGTGATGGCGATCAACGTCGAAAGCATCGTGCTCGGCTGCAAGCATGCGCTGTCGTATCTGGCCGAGAGCTATCCCGCGTCGATCATCAACATCTCGTCGGTCGCCGCGTTCAAGGTCGAGCCGGATTTCACCGCGTACAACGCATCGAAGGCGGCGGTCGCGTCGCTGACGAAGTCGGTCGCGATCGACTGTGCGCGCCGCGAGATCGACGTGCGCTGCAATTCGATTCACCCGGCGTTCATTCGCACGGGGATCGTCGAGCCGCTGTTCCAGTCGCTCGGCGAACGCGACGCGACCCGCAAGCTCGCGCGCGGCATTCCGCTGCGCCGGCTCGGCGAGCCGGACGACGTCGCGCATGCGGCCGTGTATCTCGCGTCCGACGAGAGCCGCTTCGTGACGGCCGCCGAACTCGTGATCGACGGCGGCATGTGCGCGGTCTGACGCGTATCCCGAACCACAACGATTGGAGGAGAACATCATGTCGACACCCGTGAACCGCCAGCTGCTGCTGAAGACGCGCCCGGAAGGGCGGGTCGGCCGCGACCATTTTTCGCTCGTCGAGACGCCGGTACCGGCGCTCGCCGACGGCGAGGTACTCGTGCGCGTGCTGTATCTGTCGATGGACCCGACCAACCGCGTATGGATGAGCGACGTGCCGCAGTACTTGCCGCCCGTCGCGATCGGCGAGGTGATGCGCGCGCTCGGGATCGGCCGCGTGGTCGCGTCGCGCCATGCGGGTTTCGCGGAAGGCGATCTCGTGCAGGGGCTGGTCGGCTGGCAGGACTACGCGGTCGTGCCGGCCGAGCAGGTCGCGCAACTCGTGAAGCTGCCCGCGCAGTCGGGCCTGCCGCTGCCCACGCTGCTCGGCGCGTGCGGGATGAGCGGGCTGACCGCGTACTACGGGCTGACCGACATCGCGCCGGTGCAGCCGGGCGAAACGCTCGTCGTGTCGGCGGCGGCCGGCTCGGTCGGCTCGATCGCCGGGCAGATCGGCAAGATCCACGGCGCGCGGGTGGTCGGCATCGCGGGCGGTGCGGACAAGTGCCGCTACCTGACCGAGACGCTCGGCTTCGACGCGGCCGTCGACTACAAGGCCGACGATTTCCGCCAGCAACTGAAGGCGGCGACGCCGGACGGCGTGCACGTGAACTTCGAGAACGTCGGCGGCGAGGTGATGCGCGCGGTGCTGTCGCGGATGGTGATCGGCGGGCGTGTCGCGCTGTGCGGCGTGATCTCGAACTACAACAGCGGCCGCGCGGCCGACGACGTCGGCGTGCTGATCTCGAAGCGGCTGACGATGCGCGGCTTCCTGATCCTCGACTACCGCAAGAGCCGCGAAGCCGTGCAGACGCTCGCGGGCTGGCTGCGCGACGGCCGGCTCAAGGCCGAGGAGACCGTGGCCGACGGTCTCGAAAACGCGCCGGACGTGTTGAATCGCCTGTTCGACGGCGACCATCGCGGCAAGCTCGTGTTGCGTGTCGATCCGGACGCGTGACGGGCGTGTCACGCCTGTCGGATCGGGCCGCGGGCGCGGATCGACCGCGCTGAGTTCGATCAACCCGGCTGCAGTTTAGGACTTGTCCCATATATTGTCCGAGCCGCTCTCCCTACAGTGATTGCCAGCACACAGGCGGCGTGACGACGCGTCACGCCGCCTGTTTTTCTGGTGACGCGGCAGAGGGGAGGGAACATGCGGAACAACGCGAAGCGATCGGCATCGGTAACGGCAATGAGCGCCGGGGCCGTGCGGAAGAGGGTGTTCGGGCTCGGTATCGTGCTCGCGATGTCGATTGCCATGTCGAGCGCGATGGCGGCCGGACAGCCCGCATCGGATGGCGTCGTGCGGTTCACCGGCTCGCTCGTCGATCTGTACGACGTGACGCTCGATGCTCCGGTGGGCGCGCTCGTTGACGCGGGACAGGCGGCCGATGGCGGGGCAACGGCCACGGTCCGGTTCGATGCGCATGGCCGGCGTTTGCCGGGTGCGCAGGTCGCGCTGGTGAAGCCCGACGGTGCGGCGTTCGCGCCGGATGACGGCACGGCGGTGCGTGCCACGTGGCGCGATGCGCACACCGAGCGAAGTATGCCGCTGGCGCCGGGCCGGGTTCATCGCGTCGGCCCGTATGGCGGCGTGATGACGGTCGCGGCGGATGAAGCAACGGGCGCCGTGGCGCCCGTCGTGATTCATATCCGTCATCCTTGACCCGCTCTCCGCACGCGTGCGGTTCGCCGGCGGCCGGAGGGCGTCATTCGCCCTGTTCGGAGCGTGCGTAGATGTCCCAACTGGCCATGAACAGCGCGGCGACGAGCGGCCCGATCACGAAGCCGTTGATGCCGAACAGCGCCATCCCGCCGAGCGTCGAGATCAATACGACCCAGTCGGGCATCTTCGTGTCCTTGCCGACGAGGATCGGGCGCAGTAGGTTATCGACGAGGCCGATCACGCCGACGCAGAACGCGACGAGGATCACGCACTTCCAGACCGCACCGATCATCAGGAAGTAGAGCGCGGCCGGCACCCAGACGAGGCTCGCGCCGATCGCCGGCAGCAGCGACAGGAACGCCATCAGCGCACCCCACAGCACCACGCCCTCGATCCCGAGGATCCAGAAGATCAACCCGCCGAGCGCGCCTTGCACGAGCGCGACCGCGATGTTGCCCTTCACCGTCGCGCGCACGACCGTCGTGAATTTCGCGAGCAGCAGGTTCTTGTGCTCTTCGTCGAGCGGCAGCGCACGGCGCACGCGGCGGCCGATCTCGCCGCCGTCGCGCAGCAGGAAGAACACCATGTACAGCATCACGCCGAAGCTCACGACGAACTGGAACGTGTTCTGGCCGATGCTGAGCGCCTGGGTGGCCGCGAACTGGCTGATCTGCGCGGCGCCGTCGGTCAGCTTCTTCTGGATGCCCGGGATGTTGGTCAACCCGTATTTCTGCAGCAGGTTCTGGATCGACGTCGGCAGCGCGTGAATGATGTCGTGGAAGTACTGCGAATAATTCGGCTGCGCGTCCTTGAGCTCCTGGTACACGTAGGCGATTTCCTGCACGAGCGTGGCCGTGACGAACACGAGCGGCAGGATCACGATCAGGATGATGAGCGACATCGTGACGAGCGCGGCCAGGTTGCGCCGCTTGCCGAAGCGCGCGGCGAGCCAGCGTTGCACGGGCTGGAACAGGATCGCGAGAATGGTGCCCCAGAAGACGGCGCCGGAAAACGGCGCGAGGATCCAGCACAGTCCGACGGTGACCGCGAACAGCAGGAAGTAGAAGAATTTTTGGTGGTCTTGTCCGCTATCCATGAGTGGCATTCGCGCAGATTGATGCGTGGTTGGATTGAATCTCGTTGTCCCGCGCGCGATCGGTTCGCGAACGTCACGGGTTCGCGGCGCAACGCGCCGCCGGGCGGCCCATGCGGAGTATGCCCGCAAAGGTGCCGCCATCATAGCCGCTGCGAGAGACGCATGCGAAAACGCCGCGGCCGGGGCCGCGGCGCTGCCGGGAAGCGAACGCGGCGCGAGGCCGCGTGCCGCATCGTCAGATGTTGAGCTTGGTGACCTTCGTGCCGTTCACCGACAGGTCGCCCATCAGGCCCGCGTTGGTCAGGACCAGCACTTCCACCGGTGCGGTAGCCGTGTTGGAGTCGACCGCGCCGTTCGCGCCGACCTTCACGACCGCGACCGACGCGTCGGCGCCGGCCGACCAGCCGTCCGACTTGCGGAACGAGTCGAGCGCATCCTGCGTCATGAACAGGAACACGACCGCCTTCGACTGCGCGCCGGCCTGCAGGCCGACCGACAGCGACGACGTGTTGTAGTAGCCGACGGTGCTGCCGCCGACGCGCAGCGCGCCGTTGCCGGACTGGGCGCCGACGATGAAGCCGGCCTGCAGCACATTCGGGAACACGAGGACGCCGCGTGCTTTCGAGACGAGGTCGCGCGAACCCGGTACCGTCGAATATAGGCGCGACAGCGTTGCGTTCACGCTGGCGTCGATCGACTGGCGCTTCGACGCGCTGGCCGCGGCGCTATCGGGTTTGCCGGGCGTGGTCGTGCAGCCGGCGAGGGCGAGGCTGCCGAGCATCACGGCGGCGGCGGCTTTCATGGCGAGGGACTTCTGCATGGCGGTTCTCCTTCGTTGTCTGATGGATGACGGGCGGGCGGCGGTGCACGCCGCCCCGTTCAACGGCGGGAAAGGAGCAGGCCCGCAACGAACGCAAGGCCCGCGACGACGCCGGCGGTTTGCCACGGGTTCTCGTGCACGACCTGCGATACGCGCTCGGCCGAATCGCGCAGCCGGGCGGCCGCGCTGCCCGACGCATAGTCGAGCGCGCCGCGCGCTTCATCGAGCCGGGATTGCACGCGCTTGCGCAGCGCGGCGATATCGCCATCGCCATCGTTTTTCAGCAGATCTTCCAGTTCGTCGACCAGCCCGCGCAGATCGTCGGTCACGTCGGCATGCAGGTCGCGGGCAGCCGCGCGCGTCGTGCGGCCCACGCGCCGGCCGGTGCGACGAATATCGGACAGGCCGCGGTCCAGCTTGTGTTCGATCGAGTCGGTAAGCGCCATGGTGTTTATCCTCCTTTGATTCCAGGCAATTTGAAGATAAGACGAATCCCAGCAACTGATGTGATTCACTTGATCCGATTGAGTTTCGAGACAAATTTTCAATTCGTCGGCAGGATCGCCGGGAAGCCCCGCCGCACGGGGCGGCGCAGCGGTTGAAAAAATTTCGCGTTTCGCGGCGATACAGCGTGTCGAGCAGCGGGTCGCAGTGAAGGTCCGGTAAATATGGCGTCGCCAGGGGCGTCAGGTAAATAGTGCCATTGCAGGTTGGACGCTGATGCAAATGCACTACTCGACGCGTCATCGATGCGCACGATTTGTGCCCGGTGCCGGTTGCGTGGCGGCGTCGTCCAGCGCGACGTCGATGACGACGGGATCGTGGTCCGACGAGCGGTAGGCGTCGGGTGCGTAATAAGCCGATCGTTGCGCGGACGTTTTGTAATCGGGCACGGGTTGCAAGACCACCGGTTCGTCCGCGTTGATGTGCCAGAACCGCACGGCCTTCACGCGCGCGGCGAGCGCCGGCGTGGCAAGCGCATGGTCGAGATTGCCGGCTTCGCCGCGAAATACGTAGCTGTACGCAGCATCGCCGACGAAGCGCACAACCAGGTTCGCGTAGCCGCGCGCTTCGAGCGTGCGAAGCGGGTCTTCCTTCGCATAACTGTTCAGATCGCCGATCAGCAGCACGCCGTCGGCCGCGATGCCCGTCGGCGAGGTGGCGAGCCAGTCGGCGACGCGTGCGGCCGCCCGCGTGCGCGCCGCGTTCCAGCAGCCCTGGCCGTCGGACTGGTCGAGATTGGCGCCGCTCGCATGCGGGCAGTTCTTCGACTTCAGGTGATTGACCGCGACGGTGAACGTGCGTGTGCCGTCGATGCGCCGGAACGTCTGCGCGAGCGGCGGGCGGTGGCGGCCGCCGAGTGCGACGGTGACGGCGCGCCCGACCGGCTCGACCGTGCGGCTGTCGTACAGCAGCGCGACCGCGATCGCGTCGCGGCCCAGCCGCGCCGTGCCGGGATCGACCGCGCGCCAGCCGTCGCCGAGTTGCGCGGCGAGCCGACGGATGGCGCTCGTGTCGCCGTGGCCGTTGTTCGCGATTTCCATCAGCCCGATCACGTCGGCGCGCAGCGCGCGCAACGACGCGACGATCTTCGCTTCCTGCCGCGCGAACGCGGCGGGCGTTTTCGCGCCGCGGTTGCCCGGCGCGTCGAATCCGCCGCCATGGCCGTCGCCGTTGAAATAATTGAAGACATTGAACGACACGATGCGCACGTCGGCATCAGGATGTCGGGCCGGTGGCGCGGGACGCGGGTTCGCCGCGGCATCGAACACGGGCGCCGCGCCGGCCACCGGTTGCAGCCGCCATGCGCCGTAGCGCCATTCGAGCACGCCTTCGACGCCGCGTACGGTGGTGCCCGCGCGCAGCGTGTTGGCGGCGCTTAGCGCGGGCGGCGGATAGCGGACGGTCGCCGGGTCGCGGCGGCTCGAGCCGTCGTCGAGCACGATGCGGTTCAGTGCGTTGGCCGCGGCCTGCGCGGCAGCGTCGGCCGGCGGCGCGACCTGGGTCGGCACGCGCAGCCGGCCGTTGCTCAGCACGATGCTGCCGTAGCGACCGAGTGCGTAGGTATCGCTGACCGTCAGCGTTTGCGGCAGGCGTACGCGCATGGCTTCGTGCGCGGCCAGGACGGCAAGCGACGCGACGGGCAGCGTGAGCGTCGCCGGTGTGACCGTCTGCCCGCGTGCGCAAACGGCCATGCGGCTCGTCAGCGTGAATTGCGTCCGGCCGTATTTCTCGTCGACCTTGCCGGTCAGATGCACGAGGTCGCCGGGCGTCGCGCGCGTGTTCGGTGCGTAGACGAACAACCCTTCCGGGACGCCCGGCCGGCGCTGCCGCTGCGCGTCGGCCTGCTGGACGAAGAAGCCGCCCAGGCCGTCGGCGCCGCCGAACGCCGCGGTGACGACCGCTTCGATCGACGTCGTTTGCCCGGCGAGCGGCGACGGCCCGCCGCCGCGCCGGAGCTCGGCAATCGCCGTGGCCGCACCGCCGCAGCCGCTGCTGACCGGCAGTGCAGCGGCGGCGGCCGGCGGGGCGAGGAGCGCCACGGACAGCACGGCGGACAACACCACGAACAGCGCAACGGCAGAGAGGGGAAGCGGGCGTGACATGAGACGGTCCACAGGATGAAAATCCGACAGTTCGGGACCGCATCTTGAAGGCAAAATGTCAGGCTGCGGCCGAAATGGCCGTCCGGCCAGTGCCGGTTGGCCAACGATGCGGCAAGCCGCTCGGCGGCTGTTACGCTTTCGCACCGGGCGTCGTGTGCCGCTCGCCCGGCGCATGTCGCCGCGCCCCGTCCCCACAGGAGAAATCCATGTCTTACATGCTGTTGATTGTCGAACCGACCGAACAGCGCGCCGAGCGCACGCTCGACGAAGGCCAGGCGCTTTATGCGCGGATGGTCGATTTCGCCGAGTCGCTGAAGGCGCGCGGCGTGCTGCGCGGCGTCGAGTCGCTGGAGCGGTCCGAACGCGGCACGCGCGTGCAGGTGCGCGACGGCGAGACGCGGCTGCTCGACGGCCCGTTCGCCGAGGCGAAGGAGATGGTCGGCGGCTTCTTCCTCGTCGACGTCCCCACGCGCGAAGAAGCGATCGAGATCGCGCGCCAGTGCCCGGCCGCGCAATGGTGCACGGTCGAGGTGCGCGCGGTCGGCCCGTGCTTCCTGTGAACGTCGCGACTCGGTATTTACCCTGATTTGTCGTGGCGCGTGTCGATCCGGCCGTCTTTCGTCCGTCGTCCGGATAAGGCGCCGCGGAACGGGCGCCGCCTTCCACCGACGACAAGGAGTAAACGATGCGATTCATGATCATGATCCGGGCGAACGCCGTCAGCGAATCCGACGCGTTGCCGGACAACCGGCTGGTCGAGGCCATGATGGTCTATCACGAGGAACTGGCGAAGGCCGGCGTGCTGCTCGACGCCAACGGCCTGAGGCCGAGCGCCCACGGCTGGCGGGTGCGCTACACCGGCGGCAAGGGCACGGTGATCGACGGCCCGTTCGCCGAAACGAAGGAACTGATCGCCGGCTATACGCTGATCCAGGTGCGCTCGCGCGACGAGGCGCTCGAATGGACGCGCCGGTTCCCCGCGCCGTTCGGCGCCGAGCTCGATTGCGAGATCGAGGTGCGGCCGCTGTTCGAGCTCGACGACCTCACGCCGAGCGACGCGGTCGAGCGGTTCCGCGATCTCCACGTCGGCCGCAGCCACGCCTGAATCCAACCTCACCGGGAGCACCCGTCATGCACAAGATGGTTTTCATCAACCTGCCGGTAGCCGACCTGCCGCGCGCGAAGACGTTCTACCAGGCGCTCGGCTTCGAGGTCGTGCCGGCCTATACCAACGAGCAGGCCGCGTGCATCCAGATCAGCGACACGATCTTCGCGATGCTGCTCGTGCGGCCGTTTTTCCAGACCTTCACCGACAAGACCATCATCGATCCGGCGACGCACATCCAGGTGCTGTCGTGCCTGTCGTGCGACAGCCGCGCCGAAGTCGACACGCTCGTCGCGAAGGCGCTGGCGGCCGGCGGGGCCGCGCCGCAGGCGCCGCGCGAGTACCCGAACATGTACGGCCACGGGTTCACCGATCCGGACGGCCATACGTGGGAGCTGATGGCCATGCCGCTGGATGCGTCGGCCCAGGGGCAGGCGTCGTGACGCATGAGGCGACGCATCGTGCGATCGAAGCGGTCTGGCGAATCGAGGCGCCGAAAATCATCGCGCGGGCCGCGCGGGTGGTGCGCGACGTCGGCGTGGCCGAGGAACTGGCGCAGGACACGCTCGTCGCGGCGCTCGAGCACTGGCCCGTCGACGGCGTGCCCGACAACCCGGCCGCCTGGCTGATGACGGCCGTGAAGCGGCGCGCGCTCGACCGGGTCCGGCAGGAGTCGCTTCATGCGGCGAAGCGCGACCAGCTCGGCCACGAGATGGACGCGCTCGAGGCGCACGTCGTCCCCGACATCGCGGACGCGATCGCCGATGCGGGCGACGACGACATCGGCGACGACCTGCTGCGGCTGATCTTCACGTCGTGCCACCCGGTGCTGTCGACCGACGCGCGCGTCGCGCTGACGCTGCGGCTGCTCGGCGGGCTGACGACGGGCGAGATCGCGCGCGCATTCCTGACGCCGGAGCCGACGATCGCGCAGCGGATCGTGCGCGCGAAGCGCACGCTCGCGGCGGCGCACGTGCCGTTCGAGGTGCCAGCGGCCGATGCGCGGCCGGCGCGGCTCGCGTCCGTGCTCGAAGTGATCTACCTCGTGTTCAACGAAGGCCATGCGGCGACTGCCGGCGACGACTGGATGCGTCCGGCGCTGTGCGACGAGGCGTTGCGCCTCGGCCGCGTGCTGGCCGGGCTGGCGCCGGACGAAAGCGAAGTGCTCGGGCTCGTCGCGCTGATGGAACTGCAGGCGTCGCGCATGCATGCCCGCGTCGACGCGCAAGGCCGGCCCGTGCTGCTGCTCGACCAGGACCGCAGCCGCTGGGATCCGTTGCTGATCCGGCGCGGCCTCGCGGCGCTGGAGCGGGCGACGAAGCTCGGCGGCGTGCGCGGGCCGTATGCGCTGCAGGCCGCGCTCGCCGCGTGCCATGCGCGTGCGCGACAGGCGGCGGACACGGACTGGGCGCAGATCGTCGCGCTGTATGACGCGCTCGCCGAAGTCGCGCCGTCGCCGGTCGTCGAACTCAATCGCGCGGTGGCGGTGGGGATGGCGTTCGGGCCGGCCGCGGCGCTCGAACTCGTCGACGTGCTGCGCGACGATCCGGCGCTCGCGCGCTATCACTGGCTGCCGAGCGTGCGCGGCGATCTGCTCGCGAAGCTCGGCCGTGCCGACGAGGCGAAGCTGGAGTTCCGCCGCGCGGCGGAGTTGACGCGCAACGAACGTGAGCGCGAGTTGCTGCTCAAGCGTGCGATGGATGCGTGACGCGCTGCCGTATGACGCATTCTCTATGACGCACGACGCACGACGCACGACGCACGACGCACGACGCACGACGACCGCGCCCAGTCCATCTTCCCGACCGTCCGCCCACCGCCCGCGCAGCACACTATCGCCCGCATTGAAAAAGCCTATTGGGGGATGCGAACTTGAGCGCCTAGATTGAAGAGCACGATGCGCGCCCGGCGCATGCATCGTTCCCCACATATCTGATCGGCCCGGCGTCGCACGCGGCCGCGCCGACTCGAACGGAGGCGCAAATGGCTCAGCTCAAGGGCAGCAAAACCGAAGAGAACCTGAAGGCCGCATTCGCGGGCGAATCGCAGGCGAATCGGCGCTATCTGTATTTCGCTTCGAAGGCCGACGTCGAGGGGCAGAACGACGTCGCCGCGCTGTTCCGCTCGACCGCCGAAGGCGAAACCGGCCATGCGCACGGCCATCTCGAATACCTGGAAACCGTCGGCGATCCGGCCACGGGCTTGCCGTTCGGTTCGTCGCGGCTGAATCTCGAATCGGCGATCGCCGGCGAGACGCACGAATACACCGACATGTATCCGGGCATGGCGAAGACCGCGCGCGACGAAGGTTTCGACGAAATCGCGAACTGGTTCGAGACGCTCGCGAAGGCCGAACGCAGCCACGCGAACCGCTACACGAAGGCGCTGGACAGTCTCGTCGACTGACGGCAGGCCGCCGCGCGGGCCGCCCGGCGGCGCCGCGCGACCGGCACGCGGCCGGCTGTTCGTTCCGTCGCCGCCCGCACCGTGCGGGCGGTGCGCTTGCGCACATGCGCGCCACGCGGGAGCGCCCTATGCCCCACAAGGAAGGCAGTCTCGAAGCGCCGACCCGGCATCCGCTCGACTGGCAGTCCGAAGCGTTCTACGACCAGACGGCGATCGATGCGGAAATGACGCGCGTATTCGACATTTGCGCCGGCTGCCGGCGCTGCGTGTCGTTGTGCGGCGCGTTCCCGGCGCTGTTCGACCTGGTCGACGACACGCCGATGGGCGACGTCGAGGAAGTGCCGAAGGCCGCGTTCGGCAAGGTCGTCGACCAGTGCTATCTGTGCGATCTCTGCTACATGACGAAATGTCCGTACGTGCCGCCGCACGCATGGAACGTCGATTTCCCGCACCTGATGCTGCGCGCCAAGGCCGCGCGCTACAAACGCGGCGAAGCGCCGCTGCGCGACAAGGTGCTGTCGAATACCGATGCGCTCGGCTATTTCGCGGGCATTCCGGTCGTCACGCAGGCGGTCAATGCGGTGAACCGCACGCCGCCCGCGCGCCACGCGCTCGAAGCGGCGCTCGGTGTCGATCGCCATGCGTGGCTGCCGGAATTCGCGCCGCGCACGTTCCGGCGCGCCGCCACGCGCTCGGACGACCCGCCCGTGCGCGACGGCGAACGCACGCCCGGCAAGGTCGCGATCTACGCGACCTGCTACGTGAATTTCAACGAGCCGGGGATCGGCCACGACCTGCTCGCGATCCTCGCGCACAACGAGATCCCGTACGAACTCGTCACGCGCGAAGCGTGCTGCGGGATGCCGCTGCTCGAGCAAGGCAATCTCGAGGGCGTCGCCGCGAAGCAGGCCGTCAACATCCCGGTGCTCGAGCGCTACGCGCGCGAAGGCTATGCGCTGATCGGCGCGATTCCGAGCTGCGTGCTGATGTACAAGAGCGAGCTGCCGCTGATGTTCCCCGGCGACGCAGCCGTGCGCGCGGTGGCCGACGCGTTCTGGGACCCGTTCGAATACGTGATCGCGCGGCATCGCGACGGGTTGCTGAAGACCGATTTCAAGACCGGCCTCGGCACCGTGTCGTATCACGTGCCGTGCCATGCGCGCGTGCAGAACATCGGCCGCAAGACGGCCGATGCGTTGTCGCTCGTGCCCGATACGCGCGTGAACGTCGTCGAGCGTTGCTCGGGCCACGCGGGCACGTTCGGCGTGAAGAAGGCATTTCACGCGGACGCGATGCGGATCGGCGCGCCGGTGTTCAAGGCGATGGCCGAGCCACGGCCGGATGTCGTGTCGTCCGACTGCGCGCTCGCCGGGCATCACATCGTGCAGGGCATCGACGAGAACGGGCTGCCGCAAGCGCCGCTCGCGCATCCGCTGACGCTGCTGCGTCGTGCGTACGGCATCTGAGCCGCTGCCGGCCATTCATGAGGACGTCCATGACGCTGACCCGCGACTCCCTGCTGACGCTCGAAGCGTACGCGAAGATCCGCAAGGCCGAACACGCGCGGCTCGTCGCGTACAAGCGCCGCCGCGCGGTGGCGCTCGGCAACCACCTGCGTTTCCTGTTCGAGGACGAGACGACGATCCGCTATCAGATCCACGAGATGCTGCACATCGAGAAGATCTTCGACGAAGCCGGCATCGAAGGGGAGCTGGAAGCGTATCTGCCGCTGGTGCCCGACGGCACCAACCTGAAGGCGACGATGCAGATCGAGTACGAGCACGAGATCGAACGGCGCGCGGCGCTCGCGCGGCTGATCGGTGTCGAGGATCGCGTGTACCTGCAGGTCGACGGATACGCGAGCGTCTACGCGATCGCCGACGAGGATCTCGAGCGCGACAACGCGGAGAAAACCTCGGCCGTGCACTTCGTCCGCTTCGAGTTCGATGCCCCGATGCGCGCGGCGCTCAAGGGCGGGGCGGCGCTGTCGATCGGCTGCGATCACCCGGCCTACACGATGCCGCCGCAGCGCGTGGACGCGGACGTGGCCGCATCGCTGGCTGGCGATCTGCGCTAGCGCCACGGTCGCCGCCGTCGCGTGCCCGTGCACGCCGGTCTGTGCTTTTCCGTTCCGACCCGAAGAAAGCAGCGCCTCACGCTCTGCGGCGCGGCCGCGTGGCGCTCGCCGCGAAGTTGTAACAAGCGTGACGGATTTGCATGCGGGGACACATTGGGCACGCTGCGTCAGCGTGTTTTCATCAATCGCAGAGAAACAATAAAGAGATTGTGCATGAAGATAATTTGATTCAGCTCAATTTGAACGATTTACCGATTCGTGAATATCTTGTTACGAATTTTCCCCTGATTTACCGATTTTCGGAGGCTATTCCGGGTGGTGTCGCCGGCAGGGGCCGGACCAGCCCGAAACCGCCTGTTTAAGCGCATTCTTCAGACGCTGCGGAGCCCCGCTGGACGGGCTTTTGCAGCCATCGGCATAAAGATCTCGCAAAAAAATTCAAGCATAAATGGTTTGCCCGCCCATGGCAGGTTGTTTCAGTGCGTAACATTAAGTCATTGTCATATTGAGATAAACCCTAGGGATGGTATGCTTCGTGCACAAAAATTCCCACATTGGAGTGAGACCGCGATGTGTGCGCCATTGCCGGGAATCGCGGCACCGAGAAAGTGCGGTGTCGCCCGGTATGCACAACGCCGGATAACCATAATGTGCAACCTGGCCGCCCCGCGACGCGAAGTGTCGCGACGGCGCCGCCAATCGCAGCCCCGGCCTGGCTGCGTGGAGAGATCGACTATGTTCTTCGATGAGCTTAACGATGAAGAGTGGTTTCGCCTTTCAGCGCTGATCGCCGATGAACCCATCCGGCTGAACCGTCGTGGGCGTCCACGCGCCGAACCGCGTGTCGTCGCCAACGCGGTGCTGTGGATCCTGACGACCGGGGAAGCCTGGTCAAAGCTGCCCGGCCGCTATCCGTCCGGGCCGACGTGCCGTCGTCGCTACGAGGAGTGGCTCGCGAACGGCACGCTGCTGAAGATGATCGACGTGCTGACCCAGTTCAGCGGGCGCACGTTCGCGTATATTCCGCCGCCGCCGGAGGCGGTCGTGCCGGCTCGCCGTGCGGAACCGGTGCCCGACAACGACCGTCTGCGTGGCGTGTTCTGGCAGAACCCCGAGTCGTGGCAATTGCCGGTTGCGCAGGCAAACGTTTGGGAGGGCGAAGGTGCGTCGTTGAGCACGATGTCGGCCGACCAGGTGGACGGCCGCGCCGACGTGTCGTTCGCGGTGCCCGGCGCGCCGGCCGCGGAGCTGCGCCATGCGCGCGCGTCGGCGACGAGCTTCGCCGCGGCCGAGCCGCAGGTCGACGAGTATCGCGGCTATACGATCAGCGGCATCGCGCAGCCCGTGCAGAACCTGATGTATCGCGCGTGGGCCGAGATCTCGCAGGACGACCGGCGCGTCGAACGCTCGGGCCTGATCGGCCCGCGCTTCACCGACGCCGAGGCAGCCGAGCAGTACGCGCTCGAGTGGGCGCGCCAGTGGATCGATCGCCACGGTGCGAGCGATGCCCCGGCGCGCGAGCCGCAAGGCGAGGTGCTGGCCGGTTTGTCGGCGCTGGCGCGCGCGGAATCGGACATCAAGCGCTTCATCGCCGAGCGTCGCGCGGGCGTGTTGTCGGAAAGCCGCAACGATCCCGTGCAGTCGGAGCGTCGCGAATACGCGTACCGCGTGGGCTGATCGCCGCTGCCGTGCAACGCGCGGGCCGTCGTGTGCCACGACGCCCGCGCGGAAGTTCGGTGTCTCCATGTCTGCCTTGCCCGGGCGCCGCTGTATAAGCGGCGCCCTTTGTTGCATGACGCGTTACTGCCGACCGTAGGTATCGTCGAAGCGGACGATGTCGTCCTCGCCGAGATACGCGCCCGACTGCACTTCGATCAGCTCGAGCGGCATCTTGCCCGGGTTCTCCAGGCGGTGCGAGACGCCGAGCGGAATGTACGTCGATTCGTTTTCGGACAGCAGGAACGTTTCGTCACCGCGCGTGATGCGTGCCGTGCCGCGCACGACGATCCAGTGTTCGGCGCGGTGATGGTGCATCTGCAGCGACAGTTGCGCGCCCGGCTTCACGACGATGCGTTTCACCTGGAAGCGCTCGCCGGTGTCGACCGAGTCGTAGTGGCCCCACGGACGATGTACCTTGCGGTGATCGGTCGCTTCGGTGCCTTGTCGCGCCTTGATGTGCCCGACGATCTTCTTCACGTCCTGCACGCGCGATTTATCCGCGACGAGCACGGCGTCGGGCGTTTCGACGACGACCAGGTTTTGCGTGCCGACGCAGGCGACGAGCCGGCTTTCCGAATGCGCGAACGTCGAGTCGGCGCCTTCGAACAGCACGTGGCCGCGGCCGACGTTGCCGCTCTCGTCCTTCGGCGAGATCTGCCAGATCGCGTCCCACGAGCCGACGTCGGACCAGCCCGCATCGAGCGGCACGACGACGCTTTCGCACAGTTGCGGCTGGCTCGCGAGCGGCTCCATCACCGCGTAGTCGATCGAGTTCGACGGCGACGCGGCGAATGCGTCGCGATCGACGCGGAAGAAATCGCCGTCTTCCTTGCCCTGTGCGACGGCCTGTTCGCAGGCCGCGTAAATTGCTGGTTCGAGCTGCCGGATCGCGTTCAGCCACACCGACGCGCGCACGATGAAGATGCCGCTGTTCCACCAGTATTCGCCCGACGCGACGTACTGCTGCGCGAGCTCGAGGTGCGGCTTCTCGACGAAACGGTCAAGGCGGCGCACGTCGAGGGTGCCCGTTCCGGCGTCGCCGAGCGGTGCGCCGACGCGAATGTAGCCGTAGCCGGTTTCCGCGTGCTTGGGCACGATGCCCATCGTCGCGATCTTGCCTTGCGCCGCGCAGTGCACGCCGGCCGCGACGGCCGCGTGAAAGCGCGGCAGGTCGGCGACCGCATGGTCGGCCGGCATCACGGTCATCACCGCGTCGTTGCCGTTCGCGACGAGCCGCAACGCGGCGAGCGTCAGCGCCGGCGCGGTGTCGCGGCCGAGCGGCTCGAGCATGATGGTCGCGTTCCTGGCCGTCAGGCGCAGCTGTTCGGCGGTCGTGAAGCGATGATCCTCGCCGCATACGATCAGCACGTCGTCGTTCAGCGGGTAGTCGGCCGTCAGGCCGTCGAGGCGCAGCGCGGTGGATTGCAGCAGCGAGTGATCGCCGAGCAGTCCGATCAGCTGTTTCGGAAAACGCTCGCGCGACATCGGCCACAGGCGCGTGCCGGAACCGCCGGCGAGAATCACGGGCTGCACGGCGAGACGTGTGCCGACGGCGGGCATACCGGCAACGGGTGTGCCAGCTGCGGGTGCGGCGGAAGAAGAATGGCGCGTTTCGGCGACCACTGCCGGAGCATTCATGATGACACTCTCCACGGTTGAAGTCAGTGCCTGTCG
>NZ_JACFYV010000098.1:0-22648 GCF_016759955.1 Burkholderia sp. KCJ3K979 | reverse complement strand
GCGTCATTCCGGCTCCACCCACCCCCAAGCGACCGATACAACGCCACCGCCGCCAGCGCATGCTCGCGCTTGACCTGATTGAGCGAATCCGAATCCCGCAGATAGACCTCCTGCGCCGACAGCACATCCAGAAAATCCGTCGCGCCGCCCTTATAAAGCTGATTCGCCAGCCCAAGCGCTTTATCGGAAGCCGCCAATGCGCTACCCAGTCGCCGCGTTGCCTCATCGGAACTGACGAGATTCGCGCGCGCATCTTCGACTTCCCGCAGCGCTTGCAGCATCGTCTGCCGTAACCCGAGTTCCGACTCGCGCATCCGGCTTTCGCTCTGCGAGATATCGGCGGTAATGCGTCCCGCGTTGAAGATCGGGCTCGTCGCACTCAGCGCAGCACTGAACAGGTTATCGGTCAACGTCGGCAACCCGAGATACGAAGCTGCCAGAATCCCGTCCGTCAGGTTCAACGAGAACTTCGGATACCGCTCGGCCTTCGCCACGCCGACCTGCGCGGCACGCCGCTCAACCTGCGCATAGGCAGTCAGCACATCCGGCCGCCGCAACAACGCCTGCGAAGGCAGCGTCCCCGGCGCGCCAACTGGCGGCGCGGGAATCTCCCCCGCCTGCGCCAGCAAAAGCCGATCGACCGATTCCGGCGTCCGCCCCGAATACACGGCGATCAGATTGAGCTGATGCGAAATCTGCGCCTGCGTCGGCGGAATCCTCGCTTCGAGCGCATCGAGCTGGTTCTGCGCACGCGTCACGTCGAGTTCCGTCGACAGCCCGAACGCCTGCCGCTTGCGCGTGAGTTCGAGCGCATGCTGCCGGATCTTCGCGTTGTCCTGCAGGATCTTCAGTTCCTGCTGCGCCCAGCGCAGATCGACATACGCGGATGCCGCGTCCGCTGCAAGCGCGAGGCGCATCGCATCTTCCGCATGCTTTTGCCCGACCAGCTCCGCTTGAGCGGCCAGCAGATCGAGCCGTTCACCGCCGAACACGTCGGGCGACCAGCTCAGCGCAAGCCCCGCACCAGCCTGCCGCACATAACCGAGCGGCGGCGGCGTGTTCTGCCGCGCGTCGGCCGCATGCGCGGTCGCGTCGAGTTCGGGCAGCAGCACCGCGCGTTTCTGCACGGTCAGCGCCTGCGCCTGCTTCACGCGTTCGGCGGCGGCTTGCAGATCGAGGTTGCTGTCGAGCACGGTCGCGATCAGCCGGTCGAGCACGGGGTCGTGGAACTGCGCCCACCAGGCGGCGGCGTCGATGTCCGCGCGCGGCACGTCGGTATCCCACGCGGTGGGCGCGAGCGTCTGGACGGAGTCGTTCAGCGCCGGATGCTGCGCGGGCTGCACTGCACACCCGGCGGCGAATGCGCTGACGGCCAGCGCGACGAGTAGCTTCTTCATGATGACGATTCCTTGGCCTCAGTGCGCGTCCGGCGGCGGCGCGTTCAACGTAATGGGTTTGGAAAACACGACGGCGAGCAGCGCGACGACGAAGCACAGCGACAGCGCGTAGTACGCATCCGCATAGGTGAGCGTCAGCGCTTCGCGATAGATCAGCCGGTGCAGGTTCGCGAGCCCGGCCTGCGCGGTGTTCAGCGTATTGCCGGCCACCGAGCCCCAGTACTCGGCCTGGCGATCGAGCAGCGACGCGACCTGCGGCTCGCCGGCGCTCACGTGCTCGTTGAGGCGCAGATAGTGGAAATTCAGGCGGTCGTTGAGCATCGTCGCGCTCACGGCGATACCGATCGCGCCGCCGAGGTTACGCATCAGGTTGAACAACCCGCTCGCCGATTTCAGGCGCGACTGAGGCAGCGAACCGAGCGCCATCGTCACGATCGGCGGCACGCTGAACTGCTGGCCGATGCCGCGCAGCGCCTGCGGCAGCAGCAGTTCCTGCCAGCCCCAGTCGTGTGTGATCGGCGTGTACAGGTAGCAGCCGAGGCCGAAGCAGATCAGCCCGAACACGAGCAGCGCGCGCATGCTGACGTAGCGCGCGGCGAACGCATACGCACACAGCGCGATCAACTGGAATGCGCCGACCGACAGCAGCGCGATACCGATCTGCAGCGAGCTGAACGCACGCACCTGCGCGAGAAACAGCGGCGTCAGGAACACGGTCACGAAGATGCCGATGCCGGTCACGAACGACAGCAGGCTGCCGATCCCGAAGTTGCGCACGGCCAGCGCGCGCAGGTCGACGATCGGGTCTTTTGCGGTCAGCGCATGCACGATGAACAGGAAGCCGCAGATGCCGGAGATCCACGCGCAGATCACGATCGCGTCGTCGCCGAACCAGTTCTTGCGCGGGCCTTCCTCGAGCACGTATTCGAGGCAGCCGAGGAAGCCCGACATCAGCGCGATGCCGAGATAGTCGCCGCGCTTGATCAGGCTGAGATCGGGTGCGTCGATATGCACGTAGCGCGGCACCAGCGCGGCTACCGCGATGCCGGGCACGAGGTTCAGGTAGAACAGCCAGTGCCATGACCATTGGTCGGTGATCCAGCCGCCGATCACGGGGCCGATCGCCGGCGCGAGCGACGCGAGCGCGCCGATGGTCGTCGACGCGATCAACCGCTGCCTGCCGGGGAACAGTACGAACGCGGTGGTGAACACGGTCGGGATCATCGCGGCGCCGAGCGCGCCCTGCAGCCCGCGAAACAGGATCATCGAGTTGATGTCCCACGCGAGCCCGCACAGCATGCTGGTGATCGTGAAACCGACGGCCGACGCGGCGAACAGCCAGCGGGTCGACATCACCTTCGACAGCCAGCCCGACATCGGGATCACGATGATCTCGGCGATCAGGTACGCGGTCTGCACCCACGACAGTTCGTCCTGGCTCGCGGACAGTCCGCCGCCGATGTCGCGCAGCGACGACGCGACGATCTGGATGTCGAGCGTCGCCATGAAGAAGCCGACGCACATCAGCGCGAACGCGAACACGCGCTGTTTGGTCGGTTGCGACGCGGGGTCGCCGGAAAACGCGGTGGTCATCGTCGGCTCCCGCTCAGTTCTTGTGATCGGTATGCACGGTCACGACCGCGGACAGGCCGGGGCGCAGCACGTGTTTGATGCCGGGCTGCGGATCGAGATGCACGCGCACCGGCACGCGCTGGACGATCTTCGTGAAGTTGCCGGTCGCGTTCTCGGGCGGCAGCACGCTGAAGGTCGCGCCGGTCGCGGGCGCCAGGCTGTCGACGCGGCCATGCAGTCGCGTGCTCGACGCATCGAGCGCGACGTCGACGCGGTCTCCCGCGCGCATCTTGCGCAACTGGTCTTCCTTGAAGTTCGCGTCGATCCACAGGCCGGAGGCCGGCACGACCGTCAGCAGCGGTACGCCGACGTTCGCGAGCATGCCGACGCGGCCCGTGCGGTTGCCGACGTAACCGTCGACCGGCGAGCGGATCGTCGTGTATTCGACGTTGAGCGCCGCGACGCGCTGCGCGGCGAGCGCGGTGTTCACGCGGGCCCGCGCATCGGCGAGCTGCGCGCCGAGCACGTCGAGCTGGCGCTTCGACGCGAGCAGCGCGGCGTCGCTGCGTTCGACGGCCGCGCCGGCCTTCGAGTAGTCGGCATCCGCGCGCTCGACGATCTGGTTCGATACGGCGTCCGACTTCACGAGTTCGCGGTAGCGCACGCGGTCCGACGCGGCGCGCGTCAGTTCGGCGGACGACGCGTTCTTGTCGGCCGCGTGCTGGCCGATCACCGCGAATTGCAGTTGCTGCTTCGCTTCGAGTTCGGTCACGGCGGAGCGCGCGCTGTCGACTTCGGCGCTGGCCTGCGCGAGCTTCGCGTCGTAGTCGCGCGCATCGAGCTGCACGAGCACGTCGCCGGCCTTCACGCGCTGGTTGTCGGTCACGAGGATCTTGTCGACGAAGCCGTTGACCTTCGGCGCGAGCACGGTCACGTCGCCGCCGACATACGCGTCGTCGGTGCTTTCCTGAAAGCGCAGCACGAACAGCCAGTCGAGCGCGGCGGCCGCGACCACGACGACGACGGCGCCCACCGCGATGCGCATCCACGGCACGCGGCGTTGCTGCTTGGCGGGCCGTTCGGTTGTGGCTGCTTCGCGCGACGAGGCAGCGTCTTGGGTCGTATCCATCGATTCACCTATGTATATGCACTTATCAAAACGATCGACAGCACGACGTCGATCGGGGAAGGGGTCAGCGTTCCGGCAGGTTGTGCGTGATCCGGAACAATTCGTCTCTCAGTCGGGCCGCCTGCGCCGACCCGAAGCACCGCTCGAACGCTTCCTGCGCGGCGAGCCAGTGCACGTGCGCATCCGCCACCTTCGTTTCGCCGTGCGCGGTCAGCGCGAACGTCTGACCGCGGCATGGCGGCTCGATCCGCCCCGTCACCAGCGCCGCGCCGACGAGCGGCTTGAGCGCGCGCAGCAGCGCGGTGCGTTCGATCACCAGCACGTTCGACAGCGTCGCCATCGTCAGGCCGGGCCGGTCGCGCAGCAGCGCGAGGATGCTGTATTGCGACGGCGTGACGCCTGCCCGCGACAGGTAGCGCTCATAGAACTGCGAGATCCGCCGGGCGGCTTGCCGGACCGCGAAGCAATCGTCATCGGTGAGCGTGGTCTTGTGCATGTGCACATGTTAGGTGGCGAGGTGGCGCGAAGCGAGGGGCGCGGCGGGATCAGATTGGTGCCGTGGCTGTATCAATCGGCGTCGGAAACGCGCATTCGCGCGCCCGGCGTTACGCCGCTGCCGGAACGATCCAGCCTTCGCGGTCGCAGTACGCGGCCGTGTGGTCGATGAACGCCTTCACCTTCGCGGGCAGCAGCGCGCGGTTCGCGTACGCGAGCTTGATTTCGACGAACGCGTCGACGAGATCGGCGTCCTCCAGCAACTGCACGAGTGCGCCCGACGCGAGTTCGGCCTCGACGAGCGTTTTCGGGACGACGCCGATGCCGAAGTCGTGCATGACCATTTCGCGGTTGAACACGGGGCTGTTCGACGAGATGTCGAAACGGAACGGCACGGTGAGCAGGTTGCCGTCGACCCGGAACGACAGCGCCGGGCGGCGCAGCGACGGCGAGATCGGCACGAACGGATGATTGGCGAGGTCGGCCGGCGTCTCGGGGCGCGCATGTGCTTGCAAATACGCGGGCGTCGCGACGATCACGACCGGAATGCGCTCGACCAGCCGCACGACGGTCGATTCGCTCGTCAGCATGTACGGCACGACGATGCCGATGTCGTAGCCTTCGCCGACCAGATCGACCGGGCGCTCGGTCAGCGTGACGTCGAGGCGCACGTTCGGATGCGCGCTCTTGAAGCCGGCAATCAGCGGCACGAGCCGGTTCAGCGCGGCCGTCGTATGCGCGACGAGGCGCAGCAGGCCTTCGGGCTCGCGCGTGTGCGTCTGCGCTTCCACTTCCAGCGCGTCGAGCTCGTCGAGCACGGCCGCGCAACGCTCGTAGATGCGCTCGGCCGTTTCGGTCAGCGATACCTGGCGGGTCGTCCGGTGCAGCAGCCGGCTGCCGAAACGCGCCTCCAGATCCGCGACCGCACGCGATACGACCGGCCGCGCGAGGCCGTGCATGTCGGCGGCGCGCGTGAAGCTGCGCATTTCCACCACGGACCGGAAGATGCGCAGCTTGTCGATGTAGTCCATGTCCGTCTCCTTGACGCGATGGCCGGCCGCCGGCCGCTGTTACGGCGGAGTGTACATTGACTTTATGCATATGCACATATAGATTGCCGAACATGAACGACACCTCGATTGCCCAGGCGTGCAACTGTCTCGCGCTGCGTCAGGCGGCGCGCTTCGTCACGCAACTGTACGAACGCCATCTGGCCCCGGTCGGCGTCACGCCCGCCCAGTTCTCGATCATGGCGAACCTCACGCGCCATCCCGGCCTGCTGATGAGTGAGCTCGCCGAGATGCTCGTGATGGATCGCACGACCTTGCTGCGTGCGCTGAAGCCGTTGCAGCGCGACGGTTTCGTCTCGACGGCGGCGTCGGAGCACGATGCGCGTGCGCATGCGCTGCACCTCACGAAGCTCGGCGAACGCACGTTCGCGCAGGCAAAAGTCGCGTGGCAGGCCGCGCAGGACGAATTCGACATGCAGTTCGGCCGCGAGCGGGCGAAGGCGTTGCGCAATGAGTTGTTCAGCCTGACGGCGGAACGCTAGGCGAGGGGCGGACGGTTCGGTGGGACGACCAATTGGTGCGGAATTCGAGCCATTGGTCGCCGTCGAAGCATCGGATCGTGAAAATTGGTTCTATTGAAATCCGATTCGATCAAAATCTGGACAGTTTTTATTTCCAGTCGTAAAGTCCTCTGACTGAGTTCATGAGCCGGCGCCGCCGCCGGTAGGCGTCACGAGGAGCAACCGATGCTGCAGTTGAGCGACCGCGACGACGCGATGTTGCGTGGGGATTTCGGCGACGGCGTCGCCCGCGCGATGCGGATCGTCGCGCGCACCGCGCAAGTGATGTCCGCGCCGCACCTGATCGACATTACGTCTGCCCATATCGACGGCTGTCTGTATCACGGCCAGACGAGCCTCGACTTCGTCGACTATTTCGTCGACACGGGCGCGAAGGTCGCGGTGCCGACCACCTTGAACGTCGGGTCGCTCGACCTGATCCATCCCGAGCTGTACCACGGCGACCGTACCATCCAGCGCGATGCGCAGCGCCTGATGGACGCGCATTTGCTGCTCGGCTGCGAATCGAGCTTCACCTGCGCGCCATATCAACTGAAGAATCGTCCCGCACTAGGCGAGCAGATCGCGTGGGCCGAATCGAATGCGATCGTGTTCGCGAATTCGGTGCTGGGTGCGCGCACGAGCCGCTACGGCGATTTTCTCGACCTGGCCGCGGCAATCACCGGGCGGGCGCCGTATGCAGGGCTGCATGTCGACGCGAACCGCGCCGCGCGGATCGTGTTCAATGCGCCGGATTTCAGCGGCCTGCCGTCGCGTGACATCTATTTCGCCGCGCTTGGCCTGGCGGTCGGCAAGATCGCGGGGGCGGTCGTGCCGGCGATCGTCGGGCTGCCGGCCGACACCACCGAGGACGAACTCAAGGCGCTCGGCGCGGCCGCCGCGTCGAGCGGGGCCGTCGCGCTGTTCCATGCGGTCGGCGTGACGCCCGAGGCGCCGACGCTCGACGCCGCATTGCACGGGCACACGGCGCAACGCACGGTCGATATCACGATGGCCGATCTCGACGAGATTCGCCGCACGCTGAATCACGGCGCAGCCGGCGACGCGCTCGTCGCGGTCGCGCTCGGCACGCCGCATTTTTCGCTGGCCGAATTCCGCACGCTCGACACGTTGCTCGACGCGTTCGACGGCAAGCCGGCCTGCGATTTCTACGTGAACACGAGCCGCTTCATTCTGTGGGAACTGGAGGAAGCCGGCCTCGCGGAGAAATTCGCCGCGCGCGGCATCCAGATCGTCGTCGATACCTGCACGTACATCACGCCGGTGATGAAGCAGTTGTCGGGGCTGGTGATGACCAACTCGGGGAAATGGGCGTCGTATGCGCCCGCAAACATCGGCGTGACGGTGGCGTACGGCAGCATGCGCGAATGCGTGCGGTCCGCGTACGAAGGCAAGGTGCGATTCGATGACTGAAGCGACGGACACATTCTTGACGGGCGACACGCTCGTGCCGGGCAGCGCGTGCGCGCGGCCTTTCGTGCTCGACAAGCCGCTCAGCTTCTGGGGCGGCTACGACTCGGGCGCGGGCAGGATCGTCGATCGCGGGCATCCGCAGGCCGGCGCGAGCCTCGCCGGCAAGGTGATGGTGATGCCGCACGCGAAGGGATCGAGTTCGAGCAGCAGCGTGCTCGCGGAAGCTGTGCGCAACGGCACGGGGCCGGTCGGGATCGTGCTGAAGGAACGCGACCTGATCATCTCGATCGGCGCGATCGTGGCCGCCGAGCTGTATGCGATCGCGGTGCCGGTGGTGTGCGTGAGCGACGATGTGTATGACGCGATCGTCGCCGCAACGGGCGACGTGCGGATCGAAGCGGGCGAGGGGGACGGCGGCGCGCGGATTTATCTGGGCGCTGATGCTCGTTCGGGCGGATCCGGTTTGACCTGAACGACCGGCGCGCGCTGACGGTGAGTCAGGCGGTGGCCGCGGCGATGCGATCCGGAGCGAGCAGCGTCGTTCGCCGCGCGGTAGCCGCACCTGTCCCGGTCAGATGAAGCGCACGTGTCGGGTTTCTTCCTGCGTGAGCGACAGCGCTTGAGCCGCCGCGTTCATTTCGCGTTTGCCGCCCGGCTGCGCCAGTCTTCTGATTTCGGGCCACACGATCACGCCGAACAGGATGCGCAGGATCGCACTCAGCACGCACAAGCCGATTACGCTCGCGCTGATCAGCGCAAACACGTCGAACGTCGATTCCATGCTGAGCGTCACCACGGATACGATTCCGCTGACGACGGCCGCGCCGATCACGCAAATGAGCATGACGAAAAGGTCGGTTCGGGCGCCGGCGACTTTGGCGGGGCGCAGCAGATAAGCCGAACCGTCGGTCATGTTGCGAATGCCGTAGACGCTCTGGCGATCCTGGTCGCCGACATAGGCGACATTCAATCGATCGCCATCGGCGATGAACAGGCGCGTCGTCCGGTTGGTCCTGAACACGAGGGGGGACGCGAGCGAATCGAGTTTGAGCGTGATTTCCTCGATACTTTGCGTCGTCGTGCCCAGGTTGTTGCTCCAGACCTTCGTCTCGATCGATTGCTGGCTGATTGCCGTCACGCGGCCGGATACGGTCTGCATGTCGTGGTTCGTCATGGGCCGCTGCGCTCCGCGCTGAAACCGGACGGTTCGCCTAGCCAGCAATCCTGGGCTTCGCGTCGCTGCGGCTGGAAGATCAGGTCGGACAAGCCGCCGATGGCGACCAGGTCGCCCACCAGACCGACGATGGACACGACGGTGGCCAGTGCAGAGGTGAACGCCCAACCCGAATGGAGTGCCGCGGCAGCGGTACCCAGGCTCAGCACGACCAGGCACGACGCCCAGGCGAGCAGCGACAGGTTCCGTCGCTTTTGCGCGCGCACGTCGTACGGCGCGATGGCAAGGCTGCCGCTCCTGATCCACGCGATCCGGCGACGGCCGCGATGCTCGAATGTGCAGGCGCGCACCGACATGCCGGGCCTCAGTTTCTCGATCTGCTTGAATGCTTCTTCGTCGACGTCGTTGGCCGTGACGAAGTAGCAGACGTTCTGCATCGTCAAACGGTATGGCGGGTTCTTCCTGACATTGGCCTTGACTCGGATGAGGTTGGTATCGACGCGGTCGATCGTGGCCTCGATCAGGGTGGTGCGATTGGGCATGGGTCGGAGAGGGCGCGGGTCCGCGCGACGTCGTTTTGATGTGGCGCCCATCATACGCCACCGCTTTCGGCCGACCGTCCGGCATTGCCGGGCGACGGGTTGCCCGGCGCGTGGCACTGAATTCGCGCGCAGCCGCCCCCGCACCCGCACCGTGCCGCCGGCGGCGGTTCGGCGTTATTCGCGCCGGTGCCGGGTCACTGCCGACGCCATCACCTCGCAGCCGCTTCCCGAAATGCGCTCGGCGTCTGCCCGGCCCAGCGCCGGAACGCGCGCGTGAAATTCGCCGGGTCGGTGAACTGCAGCCGTTCGGCGATCGTTTTCAGATCGAGATCCGACGCGGCGAGCAACTGCCTGGCGTCGCGAAACCGCGCTTCGTCGAGCAATTGCCGATAGCTTGATCCGGCTTCTTCCAGCCGGCGCCGCAGCGTGCGCGTCGACACGAGCAGCGCGTCGGCGAGCATGTCCGGCCCCGGATAATCCCCGGCGGCGCGCGCCAGTTCCGCCCGCACGCGCTCGACCAGATCGCCTTCCTCCTGCCGCACCTGCGCATATTCGCGTTCCACCTGCACGAGCGCCTGCCGGTGCGCGACTTCGTCGGCGAGCGGCAGCGGCCAGTCGAGCACGTCGCGCGCGATCCACAGCGCGTTGGCCGCGCAGCCGAATGCCACCGGCGGCAACTGGTCGCGATAGCGTGCGAAATACGCGGGCTCCGGCCACGCGAATTGCAGCCTGATCGGCGGTGATGCGCGGCCGGACCATTGCGAGATGTTCTGCGCGAGCCCCGTCAGCACGAATTCGAACATCACGTGGTGCTGCAGCACGGGGTTCGCCTGCACGCCGTGCAGTTCGAGCGTCGCGCCGCGCGCGTCTTCCGCGTAAGTCAGCCGGTATTGGCGATTCCGCATCCGGAAGTAGCGCTGCGTGACCGACAGCGCTTCGCGGATGTCCCGCGCGGTCAGCGTCGCGTAGCCGAGAAAGCCGTGCACGGTCGGTTTCAGCAGCAGCCCGAACGCGAGCCCGATGCCCGGATCGCCGCCGATTTCGATCGCGTTGAGCACCAGCCGCCCCCATTGCGACGGCGCGACGCGCGCGTCCGGTTGGGCCAGCACCGCGTCGCGCAGGCCCGTGCCGGCCCGCACGGCGGCCAGGTCGACGCCGCGTGCGGCCAGCGCCTGCAGCAGCAGGCGTGTATAGGCGACCGGAATGGTCGGGCGGCGCAGCCCGAGGCGATCCTTGCGAGACGGGGAAGTCATGTCGATTTGGCCGGAAATGACAAGCATTATGGCTGTTTGCCCCCTCACGTTCAAGGCGGCGCGCGCCTACGATGGCAGGCATCGCTTATTGGCCGAATCATCATGACGACACCCTTTCCCCACCTGCTCGCCCCGCTCGATCTCGGCTTCACGACGCTGAAGAATCGCGTGCTGATGGGCTCGATGCACACCGGCCTCGAGGACAGCCGCAAGACGCTGCCGCGCCTCGCTGAATATTTCGCCGAGCGCGCGCGCGGCGGGGTCGGCCTGATCGTGACGGGCGGCTTCGCGCCGAACGTGGCCGGCTGGACCAAGCCGTTCGGCGGCACGCTGATGACGTCGGCCGCCGCGCGCCGGCATCGCGAGATCACCGGCGCCGTGCACGCGGAGGACGGCAAGATCGCGCTGCAGATCCTGCATACGGGGCGCTACGGTTATCACCCGTTCGCGGTCGCGCCGTCGAAGATCAAGTCGCCGATTTCGCCGTTCGCGCCGCACGAACTGAGCGCGCGCGGCGTCGAGCGGCAGATCCGCGCGTTCGTGCGCTGCGCGACGCTCGCACGCGAGGCCGGTTACGACGGCGTCGAGATCATGGGCTCCGAGGGCTACCTGATCAACCAGTTCATCTCGATGCATACGAACAAGCGCACCGACCAGTGGGGCGGTTCGTACGAGAACCGCATCCGCCTGCCGATCGAGATCGTCGAGCGCACACGCGAAGCGGTCGGCCGCGACTTCATCCTGATCTACCGGCTGTCGATGCTCGACCTGATTCCGGACGGCAGCGACTGGAGCGAAACCGTGCAGCTCGCGAAAGTGGTCGAACGGGCCGGCGCGACGATCATCAACACGGGGATCGGCTGGCACGAGGCGCGCGTGCCGACGATCGCGACGTCGGTGCCGCGCGGCGCGTTCGCGTGGGTGACGAAGAAGATGAAGGGCGAGGTCGGCATCCCGCTCGTGACGACCAACCGGATCAACCGGCCCGAAGTGGCCGAGCAGATTCTCGCGGACGGCTGCGCGGACATGGTATCGATGGCGCGCCCGCTGCTCGCGGATGCCGAGTTCGTCGTCAAGGCCGCGCAGGGCCGTGCCGACGAGATCAACACCTGCATCGGCTGCAATCAGGCGTGCCTCGATCATGCGTTCAAGAACAAGATCGCGTCGTGCCTGCTGAATCCGCGCGCGTGCCACGAGACGGAGCTGAAATACACGCCCGCGCCGCAGCCGAAGCGCATCGCGGTGGTCGGCGCGGGGCCGGCCGGGCTCGCGTGCTCGACCGTGCTCGCGCAGCGCGGCCATCAGGTCGACCTGTTCGACGGCGCGGCCGAGATCGGCGGCCAGTTCAACATGGCGAAGCGGATTCCGGGCAAGGAGGAATTTCACGAAGCGCTGAGCTACTTCGGCCGGCAGGTCGAACTGACCGGCGTGAAACTGCACCTGAACCGCCGCGTCGATGCGAGCGACCTGATCGCGGGTGGCTACGACGAGATCGTGCTCGCGACCGGCGTCGCGCCGCGCGACCCGAAGATTCCGGGGCAGGACGGGCCGAACGTGCTCAGCTATATCGACGTGCTCGCGGGCAAACAGCCGGTCGGCCGGCGGGTCGCGGTGGTGGGCGCGGGCGGGATCGGCTTCGATGTCGCCGAATATCTGGTGCAGGACGGCGAGTCGCCGGCACTCGATCTGGATGAGTGGAAAGCCGAGTGGGGCGTGACCGACCCGGCCACGACGCGCGGCGGCGTGACGCGTGCGCAGGTGTCGGCGCCGGCGCGGGAAGTGACGCTGTTGCAGCGCAAGGCCGCGCCGCTCGGCAAGGGGCTCGGCAAGACGACCGGCTGGATTCACCGTGCGACGCTGAAGATGAAGCAGGTGAAGATGATCGGCGGCGTGAACTACGAGCGGATCGATGCGCGCGGGCTGCATGTGTCGTACGGCGAGCAGCGCACCGACCACGAACTGATCGAAGCCGACACGATCGTGCTCTGCACGGGGCAGGAGCCGCAGCGCGCGTTGCTCGCACCATTGCAGGCGGCCGGGCGCTCGGTGCACCTGATCGGCGGCGCCGAACTGGCCGCCGAACTCGATGCGAAGCGCGCGATCGATCAGGGTGCGCGGCTGGCGGCGCGGCTGTAACGGGCGGGTGCTGCGACGGTCATTCGGCTGATCGTCGCGTGGCGATGAGCGGCTTGAGCGACGGTTCGCGGCTTGCCGCCTGATGCGCCGATTCGCTGGAACAGAACAATAACGAGCCGCCGCGCCACCATGCAATATGGCGGCGCGAGCCCGGCAGACCGTGCCCGCGATCGGCCGGCGCGGCTCAGGCCGCTTCGGCCCGCTCTTCCTCTTCCGCTTCGAGCATCGCCTTGACGATCAGGTAGATGGCCGGCAGGTCATCATCGTCGCGGCGCCAGTCGACCGGCTCCTCGACGTCTGCGGCAACCAGCCGGCTGCCACGCAGCCGGATGAATGCGTCGACGACGGCCGGATCGTTGCGGTTCAGGAAGCCGGGATTCGAGAACGCCAGCTCCTCGACGTTCAGCAGCGCCTGCCAGCTCATCGTGCGCACGGCCGCCGGGTGAGTGCGGCGGCGCAGACCGAGCGCCCGCTGCGCGGGGCCGCCCGCGACACGCTGCAGATCGACGACCGCCCGCTGCGCGGCGCGCTCGAAGTGGACGGGATTGAAGCCGGGTTGCTCGGGATCGAATGCGGAAGCCTGGAACATGGTCGCCTCACAAAAGTCCGTTCGTCTGTGGATGACGGAATTCGGGTCAAATGGTGCAAAAGCACTGTAAATATATACAGTGTTCAGCGCGGTTTCAAGCCCCGAATGCAGAATTTCGTGCGTCGGCGCCCGGCGCTCGACGCTCGACGCGGGCGATCGCATCGATCGGGCGGACGATCTACACCGCCGCCGCAATCGTCTCCCGCAACCACCGGTGCGCCGGATCGCGATGCACGCGCTCGTGCCACAGCATCGACATTTCATAGCCGGGCACCTCGACGGGGGCGTCCACCACACGCAACGCGGGCACGTCGCGCACCAGCCGCTCGGGCAGCATCGCGACGAGATCGGTGCTCGCGACGGCCGACATCACGAACAGGAAGTGCGGCACCGACAGCACGACGCGCCGCGTGGCCCCTGCCTTCGCGAGCACTTCGTCCGTCACGCCGAAGAAGCCGCCGCCGTCGGGCGACACGATCACGTGTTCGAGCGTGGCGAACTGCGCGAGCGTCGGGCGCCGCTTCAGCTTCGGATGACCGGCGCGGCCGATCAGCACGTAGCGCTCGACGAACAGCGGCAGGCGCCGCATGCCGGGCGGCGACCCTTCGGTCGTATGAAAAGCCAGGTCGATGCCGTTTCGTTCGGCATCCTGCTCGATGCGCGGCGGCACGAGTTCGACGACGGCCAGCCGCGTGCCGGGCGCGGTCGAACGCAGCGTGCGCAGCGCGGGCAGCACGATCGTCGATTCGCCGTAGTCGGTCGCGGCCACGCGCCACGTGTGCGTCGCGGTCGCGGGATCGAACGGCGTGGCCGGGATCACCGCGCGCTCGACCGCTTCGAGCGCATCGCGCAACGGCTCGCGCAGCGCTTCCGCGCGCGCGGTCGGCCGCATCCCGCGCGGGCCGGGCAACAGCAGGGGATCGCCGAACACGTCGCGCAGTTTCTGCAGCTGCACGCTGACCGACGGCTGCGACATGTTCAGCTTCTCGGCCGCGCGCGTGACGTTGTGCTCGGCAAGTAGCACGTCCAGCGTGACGAGCAGGTTCAGATCGAGCCGTCTGAGATTATTCATGGCTATACCTGGGATATCAGGAATTCATTTCAAATATACCGTTGAAGGCCGCATCCTGCAGTCATTCAATCCACGGAGTGACGAACATGAATGTGCTGATCGTGTATGCCCATCCCGAACCGCGTTCGCTGAACGGCGCGCTGCGCGATTTCGCCGTCGCGCATCTCGAAGCGGCCGGCCACGCGGTGCAGGTGAGCGACCTGTATGCGATGAACTGGAAGGCGACGCTGGATGAGAACGACGTGACCGATCGCGCACCCGATGCGCGGTTCGATCCGTCGCTCGATTCGAAGCGCGCGTTCGCGGCGGGTACGCAAAGCGAAGACATCGCGCGCGAGCAGGACAAGCTGAAGTGGGCCGACGCGGTGATCCTGCAGTTTCCGCTGTGGTGGTTCTCGATGCCGGCGATCATGAAGGGCTGGTTCGAGCGCGTATATGCGTACGGTTTCGCGTACGGCGTCGGCGAACATTCCGATACGCACTGGGGCGACCGCTACGGCGAAGGGATGTTGGCAGGCAAGCGGGCGATGATCGTCGTCACGACGGGCGGGTGGGAGTCGCACTACAGCCGGCGCGGCATCAACGGGCCGATCGACGACTTGCTGTTCCCGATCCAGCACGGCGTGCTGTATTACCCGGGGTTCGACGTGCTGCCGCCGTTCGTGATCTACCGGACGGGCAAGATGAACGCCGCGCGTTTCGACCAGACGTGCACGGCGCTCGGTCAGCGTCTGAACGATCTGTGGACCACACCGCCGATTCCGTTTCGCCGGCAGAACGCGGGCGATTACGAGATTCCGGCGCTGACGTTGAAGGAGGACATCGCGCCGGGGACGGTGGGGTTCGCCGCACACTTGACCGCCTGACGGTTACTGCGCACCCCGCTGCAGAGGAGGCACGGACAACCGCCGCCAACCGCAAGATGCCAAACGCGGAATGCAAACGACCCGGGCGGCCTGCGTGACATCGCCGGCCGCCCGGGTCGTGCTTCTCGTGGCATCTCGTGGCACCTCGCGGCCGTGGGTCACGGCCGCGATTCACCGTCGCTTACCGATCGTCGTCCCGCACCGAAGACGGATGCCGGCACAGCGCCCGCACCTCCATCTCCATATACGGAAACAGCGGCAACTGGCTCAGCACGTCATGCAGCTGCTGCACGCTTTCGACGTCGAAGATGCTGACGTTCGCATACTGCCCGGCGATTCGCCACAGATGGCGCCAGACGCCTTCGTTCATCAGCCGCTGGCACATCGCCTTTTCTTCGGCCTTCAGCGTGGCCGCCTTCACCGGGTCCATGTCCGCCGGCAGGCGAACGGTCATTTCCACATGAAACAGCATCCTGCACTCCTTGCGTTGTCGATTCGTCGAACGGGAAGGGCGCTCACGCCTGCGCGCGGGCCCGCTCGACTTCGCTGCCCGGCACGTCCTGCTTGTCCTTGAGCAGCGAGAAGTCGAAGTCGATCAGCGCGAACTGCCCGTCGACGCCGTACGGCTTGCCTTCCGCGCCCTCCGCCTGCCTGACCGGCGGGATCAGCCCGTCGCGCGTCGCGAATGCGAAGTCGTCCCACAGATGCGGATCGCCATCGATGTTGATCTGCGTCGTCAGCTTACGATAACCGTCCGCCGAAACGAAGAAGTGGATGTGCGCCGGACGATGGCCGTGGCGGCCGAGCTGGTCGAGCAGTTGCTCGGTCTTGCTGCCCGGCGGCACGCTGTAGCCGACCGGCAGCACGCTGCGGAAGCTGTAGCGGCCTTCGGCATCGGTGCGGATCGAGCGACGCAGGTTGAACGCGGGCTGCGACGGGTCGAAGTACGAGTAATTGCCCAGATGGTTCGCATGCCACACCTCGACCAGCGCGTTCGCGAGCGGCGCGCCGTCCTGGCCGAGCACCCGGCCACGCATGATCAGCGTCTGGCCCGGATCGGTGCCGTCGTCGAGCCGCGCGTGGCCGACCGATTCCGGCGCGCCGGCGACGTACAGCGGCCCTTCGATCGTGCGCGGCGTGCCGCCCTGGATGCCCGCCTTTGCCTCGGCTTCGTCCATCCGCACGTCGAGGAAGCGTTCGAGGCCGAGGCCCGCGGCGATCAGCCCGAATTCGCGGCCGGCTTCGTTCAGGTAGTTCAGGGCCGTCCAGAATTCGCTCGGCTGCACGTCGAAGTCCTCGATCGTGTAGCAGAGGTCCTTCACGATCCGGTTGACGATCGCGCGCACGCGCGGGTTGCCGGGCTTCTCGGCGGCGTCGTCGAAGGTCTTCAGCAGGGCGTCGATGGCTTGCTTGTTCATCTGTGTCTCCGGTGTCGGTTGTCGTGTGGGGATCAGCGGGCGCCGCGTCGCATCCGTTCGATGCGGGCCCAGTCGAAGGTGATGCCGAGGCCGGGCGCCGCCGGCAGATGCAGCTTGAAATCCTCGTAACGCAGCGGCTCGACGAGGATCTCCTCGGTGAGCAGCAGCGGGCCGAACAGTTCGGTGCCCCATTTCAGCGAGTCGAACGTGCTGAACAGTTGCGCGGACGCCATCGTGCCGGCCGCGCCTTCGAGCATCGTGCCGCCGTACAGTTCGATGCCGGCCGCCGCGGCGATCGACGCGACGCTCGCCGCGCCCTGCAGGCCGCCCGATTGCGCGATCTTCACCGCGAACACGTCGGCCGCGCGATCCTGCGCGAGCGCGAACGCATCGACGGGGCCATGCAGCGCCTCGTCGGCCATGATCGGCACCTGCGCGAGCTGCGTGAGGCGTTTCAGCCCCGCGCGGTTGGTCGCGGCGATCGGCTGCTCGACGAGGCTCACGCCGGCGTCGGCCAGCCGCGCGCCGGCCCAGATCGCGTCGGTTTCGCTCCACGCCTGGTTCACGTCGACCCGCACGTCGCCGCGCTCGCCGAGCGCGCGCTTGATCGCGACCACGTGCGCCACGTCGTCGGCGACCGCGTTCGAGCCGATCTTCAGCTTGAACGCGCGATGGCGGCGGGCGTCGAGCATCGCTTCGGCTTCCGCGATGTCGCGTTGGGTATCACCGCTCGCGAGGGTCCACGCGACATCGACGGCATCGGTCCGGCGGCCGCCGAACAGCTCGGACAGCGGCACGCCGAGACGCCGCGCCTGCGCGTCGAACAGCGCGGTCTCGATCGCGCACTTCGCGAAGCGGTTGCCCTGGAACAGCTTGCGCGCCCGCGCCAGCGCGGCGCCCGGACGTGTCGCATCCAGGCCCTGCAGCAGCGGCGCGAAGTACGTGTCGATGTTGACCTTGATGCTTTCGGGGCTCTCCTCGCCATAGGCGAGGCCGCCGATGGTCGTCGCCTCGCCGACGCCTTCGATACCGTCCGTGCATCGAATGCGAACCAGCACGAGGGTCTGGCAATTCATCGTCGCGACCGACAATTTGTGGGGCCGGATCGTCGGGACGTCGACCAGCAGCGTGTCGATGCGTTCGATGGTGGCGGCAGTTGCTATCATGCGATTCCTCCTGTTGGTGCACATGGTAGGAATTCCCGCCCCGCGTCGTCCAACACTCTTTCCGACTACTTCCATACCTTTGAGGCATGAAATGGAATTGCGTCAGCTCCGTTACTTCATCGCCGTCGCCGAGGAAATGAACATCACGCGGGCGGCGGAGCGGCTGCACATGACGCAGCCGCCGCTGAGCCGCCAGCTCCAGGCGATCGAGGAGGAGATCGGGCTGCCGCTGTTCGAGCGCGGCGCGCGGCCGCTGAAACTGACCGATGCCGGGCGCGTGTTCTATGCGCAGGCGAAACGTCTGGTCGACCAGGCCGACGAACTGGGGCCGCTCACGCGGCGGCTCGCGCAACTGTCGGAGCGGATCGTCATCGGCTTCGTGCCGTCGGCGCTGTACGGCGCGCTGCCGGACGTGATCCGTGCGTTTCGCGAGGCGCAGCCGGACGTCGAGCTGTCGCTGATCGAAATGTTCACGCTCGAACAGCTCGGCGCGCTGAAGGGCGGGCGGATCGACGTGGGGTTCGGCCGCCTGCGCTTCGACGACGACCAGCTGGTGCGCGAGGCGCTGATCGAGGAAAAGCTGATCGCGGCGCTGCCGGTCGGGCATCGGCTCGCCGATCCGGCCCGGCCGCTGACGCTCGCGGATCTCGCGAACGAGACGATGATCGTCTACCCGAGCACGCCGCGGCCGAGCTTCGCCGATCAGCAGTTGTCGGCGCTGCGCGACGGCGCGGTCGTGCCGGCGGCCGTGCACGAGGTGCGCGAGTTGCAGACGGCGCTCGGGCTCGTGGCCGCGCAGGTGGGCGTGTCGCTGGTGCCGGAGAGCGTGGAGGGCGTGCGCGTGAAGGGCGTCGTCTACCGGCGGCTGCCGGAGCCGGGCGCGACGTCGCCGATCATCATGAGCCGCCGGCTGCACGGCGAAAGCGCGGCCACGGCGGCGTTTTGCGCGATTGCGCGGGAGATGATCGTGCCGGCGGCGTGACAGTCGCGGCGTTCACGTTATAAATTGCAACTAACGGCCGGGTCCGGGGCGCGCCGCCGAATTCGGAACGGGCAGTGCGACGAGATGTCGTTCCGGCACCGTCAAGGCTGGCTGGCAAGCCGTCGTGTGGTGAGCGCGGTGCGCAAAAGCGCAGGGCGCCGACGGACGGTCAAGCCTGACGCTTCGCGTCGAGCGTTTCTGACGGCGATTCGCCGAACCTCTCCCGATACGCGATCGCGAACCGGCCCAGGTGGGTAAACCCGCAATCGAGCGCGATATCGGCAATTCGCCGGTCGGATGCCGCGCCGCGCAGCAGTTCGCGCGCGTGCGCGAGCCGCGTCGCGCGCAGGTATTGCATCGGGCTCATCCCGCGGAATTGCAGGAACGCATCGCGCAGCGTCCGTTCGGGCACGTTGGCGGCCTGGACGATATCGGCGAGCTGCAGCGGCTGCGCGTAGTGTGCATCGACGAACTCCTGCGCGCGCCGCACGAAACCCGGCGCCGGGTCGCGGTGCGCCGCCTGCAGCACCGACGGCGGATGGCCTTCGATCAGCAGGTCGATCAACAGATGCTCGAGTTGCGACGCGACCCGCGGGTTCGCGTTCGCACGTTCGAGCAGCTCGGGCGACCGCGCGACGAGCATCAGTTGCTGACGCCACGCGGCGAGTGCGGTGTCGCTCACGTGCAGCACCGGGTCGAGCATCGCGCGCGGGTCGCCGGTCAGCGCGCCGACGGTCGCCGCGTCGATGCGCAGCACGAACTGCTCGCAATCGGCCGACAGCACCGCGTCGAAGCGCTCGCCGGGCGCGCACAGCACGCCGGTCTGGCCATCGACGCCGAGTTGCCGCCCCATCGCGCGCACTTCGGCCTGGCCGGACAGGCAGAACATCAGCAGGTAGTAGCCGTCGACGGCATCGACCTGCACGCGCATCGCGTCGCCGAACGCGATCGTGCCGATCCCGAGCCCGCCCAGCCTGACGAAATCCATGTGCGACGCGCCCCGCACGCGGCCGCTCGGCAGCAGCGCGTGCGGCTGCATCACGCGCGAGATCCGCTCGCGCGTTTCGTCGAGATCGCGGGATTCGAACAGCCGGTGCGCGCGCAGCGCGAGCGGCTCGAACGACGTTGGGGACATGGGCCTGTGCCTTGGTATGGACGACGCGCGCTTCGATCCGACGAATGGGTCGCGATCGTGCGGCGGCCGCGTGTGCCGCCATGCTAGCGCAGAAATCCGCCGAAAGTGGATATTGCGCCGCCGCAATCGCACTTTCCGGATAGACGCCGAATATTAGCTTTTCAAAAATCGGCTCCATGCATTCAACGCAACGGAACCACAAGGAGTCCGACATGGAGCAGACAGAATCGCCCGTCGTTTTCGCCGCGCGCGGCGACGCGTCCGACGTGACCTTCCCGCACGACGACGGCTCGCGCGTGCCGTACAAGGTGTTCAGCTCGCGGGCGGTCTACGATCGCGAGCAGGAACGCATCTTCCGCGGGCCGACGTGGAATTTCGTCGCGCTCGAAGCGGAAATTCCGAACGCCGGCGACTTCAAGAGCACGTTCGTCGGCGACACGCCGGTGGTCGTCACGCGCACCGAGGACGGCACGCTGTCCGCGTGGGTGAACCGCTGCGCGCACCGCGGCGCGCAGGTGTGCCGCAAGTCGCGCGGCAACGCGAGTTCGCACACGTGCGTGTATCACCAGTGGAGCTTCGACAACCAGGGCAACCTGCTCGGCGTGCCGTTCCGGCGCGGCCAGAAGGGGATGACCGGGATGCCGGCCGATTTCGACCCGAAGCAGCACGGGCTGCGCAAGCTGCGCGTGGACAGCTATCGCGGGCTCGTGTTCGCGACCTTCAGCGATGAAGTGGCGCCGCTGCCCGAGTATCTCGGCGAGCAGATGCGCCCGTGGATCGACCGGATCTTCCACAAGCCGATCGAGTATCTCGGCTGTACGCGCCAGTATTCGAAGTCGAACTGGAAGCTGTACATGGAGAACGTGAAGGACCCGTATCACGCGAGCATGCTGCATCTGTTCCATACGACCTTCAACATCTTCCGCGTCGGGATGAAGGCGCGCTCGATTCCGGATGCGAACCACGGGCTGCACAGCATCATCACGGTGACGAAGACGGGCGACGATACGTCGGCCGCGTACAAGCAGCAGAACATCCGTTCGTTCGACGAGGGCTTCCATCTGGAAGACGAATCGATCCTCGATCTCGTGTCCGAATACGACGAGGACTGCACGAACCATATCCAGCCGATCTTTCCGCAGCTCGTGATCCAGCAGATCCACAACACGCTGGTCGCGCGGCAGATCCTGCCGAAGGGCCCCGACAACTTCGAGCTGATCTTCCACTTCTTCGGTTACGCGGACGACACGCCCGAGCTGCGCGCGCTGCGCATCAAGCAGGCGAACCTCGTCGGGCCGGCTGGCTACATCTCGATGGAGGACACCGAAGCGACCGAGCTCGTGCAGCGCGGCACGGTGCGCGATGCCGACGCGACGTCGGTGATCGAGATGTCGCGCGGCAATCCGGACCAGCAGGACACGGTGATCACCGAGAGCCTGATCCGCAAGTTCTGGGTCGGCTACCAGAAGCTGATGGGCTATTGAAGCGGGAGCAAAAAATGACGGAAGACATGAAGACGTGGTTCGAGATTTACATGCTCCAGAACCGCTACATCGGGCACCTCGACAACGACCGGCTCGAACACTGGCCGGAGATGTTCACCGAGGACTGCACGTACGAAATCGTGCCGAAGGAGAACGCCGATCTCGGGCTGCCGGTCGGGATCGTCCACTGCACGAACCAGCGGATGCTGCGCGACCGCGTGGTGTCGCTGCGGCACGCGAACATCTACGAGGAGCACACGTACCGGCACATGACGTCGGGCCTGACGATCGTCGCCGAACGCGACGGCGAGTTCGATACGGAGAGCAATTACGTGGTCGTGCAGACGCGCAGCAACGGCGAATCGAACGTGTACCAGGCCGGCAAGTACTACGACACGGTCGTGCGCACGCCCGACGGCTGGCGCTACAAGACCAAGCGCGTGATCTACGACACGTCGCGCGTGCAGACGCTGCTCGCGACGCCGATCTGACCGCTCTGACCGCTCTGACGAAGCAAGGAACCGACATGACCGAAGCAACCCTGGCCGAGTGGCATCCGCTCGGCGCTTTCGACGAATTCTCCGAAGACGAACCGGCGGCGCGGGTCGCCGGCCAGAAGCCGATTGCCGTGTTCCGGATCGGCGACGAACTGTTCGCGATGCACGACCTCTGCACGCACGGCCATGCGCGGCTGTCCGAAGGCTATGTGGAGGACGGCTGCGTCGAATGCCCGCTGCACCAGGGGCTGATCGACATTCGCACCGGCGCGCCGAAGTGCGCGCCGATCACCGAGCCGGTGCGGACCTATCCGATCCGGATCGTCGACGGGCAGGTGGAAGTCAATGTCGGCTGATCCGTTCGTGATCGTCGGCGCCGGCCACGCGGCGCGGCGTACGGCAGAAGCACTGCGCGAACGCGATGCAACGGCGCGCATCGTGATGATCGGCGCGGAGCGCGAGCTGCCGTACGACCGGCCGACGCTGTCGAAGGACGCGCTGCTGACGGACGGCGGCGAACGGCGCGCGTTCATCCGCGATGCCGCGTGGTACGACACGCAGCGTATCGAGCTGCGGCTCGGCACGCGGGTCGACGCGATCGAGCGCGACGCGCGGCGGGTGCGGCTCGACGACGGTGCGACGGTGCCGTACGGCAAGCTCGTGCTCGCGACGGGCTCGCGCGTGCGCCCGTTCGGCGGGGCGATCGACGAAAGTGTCGCGGTGCACTACGTCCGCAC
>NZ_JACFYV010000097.1:0-22732 GCF_016759955.1 Burkholderia sp. KCJ3K979 | reverse complement strand
TCAGCGGCGCGGTCGCGACCGCACCACCGACGATCGGCGCGGCGGCCGGCGTGCCCGCCACTGCAGCGCCGCCCGGCGGCGCCACGCGCAGCAGCTGGTCGACTTCGATCTGGTTCGGGTTCGCCAGATTGTTCCACGTCGCGATGTCGCGATAGTTCTGCCCGTTCTCGAGCGCAATCCGGTACAGCGTGTCACCCGGCTTCACACGATAGAAGCCCGGCGGCGGCGGACCGAGCGGCACCGCGGGCTGCGCAGCGGCGGTCGTGCCGAGCGACCCGGAGCGGTCGACGACGGGCGCGTTGTCGAGCCGCGTCGCACAGGCGGCCAGTAGCGTGGAGAACGCAGCCACACAGATCGCGCGCTGGGCGAACGTGAGCGGTTCCCTGGATCGGTTGTTTTGCATCGCGCGCAACATACTCATCGGTTTCAAATCACTCCGGATTTTAAAGGGACAAAGAAAACGCGATCAAGCCGGGACTCTCGCCATTGCGCGTGCGCGACGCGCTCGACGAGCGTGAGCACCTGGTGCTGCCCGCTCTGCGCGCCGACCGGCGCGACGAGCCGCCCGCCGATCGCGAGCTGCTCGAGCAGCGCCTGCGGCACGTCGAGCCCCGCCGCCGCGATCACGATCGCGTCGAACGGAGCCGCGGACGGCAGGCCGACACGCCCGTCGCCGTAGTGCAGACGGATGTTCGGCACGCGCAGCGGCCGCAGGTTCAGCTTCGCACGCTCGTAAAGCGGCTTGATGCGTTCAATCGAATACACGTCGCGTGCCACGTGACTCAGCACGGCGGCCTGATAGCCGCAACCCGTGCCGATCTCGAGCACGCGCTCGAGGGTGCGGCCGGCCATCGCGAGCTCGATCATGCGCGCGACGACCGACGGCTTTGAAATGGTCTGCTGGTGGCCGATCGGCAACGCCGAATCCTCGTAGGCCTGCGTCGCGAGCCCCGGATCCACGAACAGGTGACGCGGCACCGCGGCCATCGCGTCCAGCACGCGCGCATCGGTCACGCCGTTCGCGCGCAGCCGTTCGACCATCCGCTCGCGCACACGTTCCGACGTGAGGGCGAACGCGCCGGCCGGCGCGATGCTCGGCGCAGCCGGCTTCGGCAGCGCAGGCTTCAGCGCGGTGGGCTTCGGTGCGGTCGCCGGCTTCGCCGCGGCGATACCCGGCAGCGGCGCCCGCACGGCGGCCGGCTTCACCGCAACCGGCTTCAGCACGGCTGCGGGTTTGTCGGCGGCCTTCGGCAGCGCGCCCGCCGCCTGGCGTTCACCGGGCCGACCTTCCGACTTGCGTGGCGCTCGCTTGAGATCTTCGAGCGCGAGCGGGAACCGCTTCGCGCGCTCGCCGCTCATGAAGCCCGCCCTCCGGCGCGCGCCCATTCGCGCGTCGCGGGCAGCATCTGCGTATGCGTGAGATCGAGCTGCAGTGGCGTGATCGAGACGAAACCGTTTGCAACGGCGTGGAAATCGGTGCCCTCGCTGGCGTCCAGCGCCTCGCCCGCGGCGCCAATCCAGTAGATCCGCTCGCCGCGCGGGTCGGTCTGTCGAATCACCAGCTGCGACGGATGACGCTTGCCGAGACGCGTGACCTTCCAGCCCTTCAGTTCGTCGTACGGCAAGTTCGGAATATTGACGTTCAGCAGCGGGTTGCCCGGCAGCGGATGCGCGAGGTAGTGCGCGACGATTTCCGCGGCGACGCGCGCGGCGTCGGCCAGACGGGCCCAGCCCTTGTCGACCAGCGAGAACGCGATGGCCGGCACACCGAACATGATGCCTTCGGTGGCGGCCGCAACTGTCCCCGAATAGAGCGTGTCTTCGCCCATGTTCTGACCGTTGTTGATGCCGGACACGACGATGTCCGGCTTCGCGTCGGCCATCCCCGTCAGCGCGACGTGCACCGAATCGGTCGGCGTGCCGTTCACATAGAAGAAACCCGTACCCGCTGCGCGCTGCACCGACAGCGGCCGCGACAACGTGAGGGAATTCGACGCGCCGCTGCAGTTCTGCTCGGGCGCGATCACCGTAAGCTCGGCCAGCGGCTGCAGCGCTTCGCTGAGCGCGGCGAGACCGGGGGCGAGATAGCCGTCGTCGTTGCTGAGTAGGATTCGCATCCGGCGATTGTAACCGAGGAAAGATGGCGCGAGAGCGACAGTCCGGCCACCGCGGACGGGCGGGTATACGCATGGACATGCGGTGCGCCGCCGCACGACGCGGCGGCGTTCCGCGCGCTGGGGAAAACACCGGGCCGACCGGGTTTTCCGCCCAAAGAAAATCGCCTTCGGGAAACCCTCATTGGGAGGCCCGGCGCGCAGCGTCAGGCCTCGCAGCACTCAGATCGCGCCCGCCTCGCGCAGCGCGGCAATCGCCTGTGCGTCGTAGCCGAGGCCGCGCAACACCTCGTCGGTGTGCTCGCCGAGCTCGGGCCCGAGCCAGCGCGTTTCGCCCGGCGTGTCCGACAGCTTCGGCGTGATGTTCGGCAGCGGAATGTCGGTGCCGTCGGCCAGCTTGAAACGCTGGATCATCTGGCGCGCGACGAACTGCGGATCGGTGAACATGTCGGCCGCGCTGTAGATGCGCCCGGCCGGCACGTCGGCCGCATTGAGCACGATGAGCGCCTCGTCGATCGTGCGCGGCGCGAGCCACGCGGCGATCGCGTCGTCGATTTCCTGCGTGCGCGGCACGCGTCCGTCGTTTTGGGCGAGCGCGGGATCGTCGGCGAGGTCGTCGCGCTCGATCGCCTTCATCAGCCGCTTGAAGATCGGATCGCTGTTGCCGCCGATCACGATGCTGCCGTCTCGGCATGCGTACGTATTCGACGGCACGATGCCCGGCAGCGACGCGCCGGTGCGCTCGCGCACCATCCCGTACACGCCGTACTCGGGCACCACGCTTTCCATCATGTTGAACACCGCTTCATACAGTGCAACGTCGACCACCTGCCCCGCGCCGCCGTTGACCTTGCGGTGATGGAGCGCCATCAGCGCGCCGATCACGCCGTGCAGCGCCGCGATCGAGTCGCCGATCGAGATGCCGATGCGCGGCGGCGGCAGATCCGGATAGCCGGTGATGTGGCGCAGCCCGCCCATCGATTCGGCGATCGCGCCGAAGCCGGGCCGGTCGCGATACGGGCCCGTCTGCCCGTAGCCGGACAGGCGCACCATCACGAGACCCGGATTGTCGGCCGACAGCACGTCGTAGCCGAGCCCGAGCTTTTCGAGTAGGCCCGGGCGGAAGTTCTCGATCACGATGTCGGCCTCGCTCGCGAGCTGCCGCGCGATCGCCTTGCCGGCGTCGGCTTTCAGGTTCAGCGTGACCGATTTCTTGTTGCGCGCCTGCACCGACCACCACAGCGACGTGCCGCCCTGCTCCGGGTGGAGCTTGCGCCACTTGCGCAGCGGGTCGCCGCCGTTCGGATCCTCGATCTTGATCACTTCCGCGCCGAATTCGGCGAACAGCCGCGACGCGAACGGCCCCGCGATCAGCGTTCCGAATTCGAGCACTTTGACGCCCGCGAGCGGGCCCTGGCTGGTGCTCATGTGTCTCCCTGGCATGAGGAACGGGGCCGCCTACCGGCGGCGCCCGGCTTACATCGTGCGACGATCGAGCATTGCGCGGGCGATGGTGCCCGCGTCGACGTACTCGAGCTCGCCGCCCACCGGCACGCCGCGCGCGAGGCGCGTGACCGCCAGCCCGCGCGCCTTGAGCGTCTGGCCGAGGTAGTGGGCGGTGGCTTCGCCTTCGTTCGTGAAGTTGGTCGCGAGCACGACCTCCTTGACGACGCCGTCCGACGCGCGCCGCACGAGGCGGTCGAAATGGATTTCCTTCGGACCGATTCCGTCGAGCGGGCTCAGTCGGCCCATCAGCACGAAATACAGCCCGCGGTAGGTCATCGTCTGCTCGAGCATGATCTGGTCGGCAGGCGTCTCGACGACGCACAGCAGCGTCGGATCACGCTCCTCGTCGCTGCAGACCTCGCAGATCTGCGCCTCGGTGAACGTGTTGCACTTCTCGCAGTGCTGCAGGTGTTCGGTCGCGAACAGCAGCGACCGGCCGAGCCGCTCCGCGCCCTCGCGGTCGTGCTGCATCAGGTGAACCGCCATGCGCTGCGCGGATTTCGGCCCGACACCGGGCAGCACGCGCAACGCTTCGACGAGAGCGGACAAGGCGGACGGCTGTTTCATACGGCGGCAAAGAGTGGCAAGGACGCCGCGCTCAGAACGGCAGCTTGAAGCCCGGGGGCAGCGGCAGGCCCGACGTCATGCCGCTCATCTTTTCCTGCGACGTGGCTTCGGCCTTGCGTACCGCGTCGTTGAACGCAGCGGCGACGAGATCCTCGAGCATGTCCTTGTCGTCCGCGAGCAAGCTCGGGTCGATCGACACGCGGCGCACTTCGTTGCGGCACGTCATCGTCACCTTCACGAGGCCGGCGCCCGACTGCCCTTCGACTTCGATGAGCGCAAGCTGCTCCTGCATCTTCTTCATGTTTTCCTGCATTTGCTGCGCTTGCTTCATCAGTCCGGCGAGGTTGCCTTTCAACATGGGAATACTCCTTCTTGATCGTGTGAAAACCGGCACGCGGCGCATGCCGGCCAATGTGTGCGGGGCGTGATTGTGCCTGTCGCGGGGCGGTCAGTTCAATGGAGTGTGGGCGGCACACCGTCCGGCGCCGAATCGGCGAGCGGGCGCACCGACCCCTCGACGATGCGTGCACCGAAGTCGCGCACGAGCTGCTGGACGAACGGATCGCCGTGAATCTCCTGCTCGGCTTCGCGCTGGCGCGCCGCGCGCGCGGCCGCATCGAGCGCCGCCGCGGTGCGCCGTGCGGGCCCGACCTCGACGGTCACCTCGACCGGCTTGCCGAGCGCATCGACCAGCGCGGCCTTCAGCTTCGTCACCTGCGCGGCGTCCGCATACTGCGGCACCGGCACGGACAGTTTCAATGTGCTCGCATCGACGGCCGTCAGCTCGCTGTTGAACGCGAGCTGGTACGCGACGCCCTTCAGCGGCAGCCGTGCGGCGAGCGCCGGCCATTCGCCGTCGAAGCCGATCGGATCGAGCGCGATCGCGGGCGGCAGCGGCCGCGTGTCGATCGGCGCGGCCGGACGCGCGTCCGCCGGCTTCGGCGTCACGCGCACATCGTCGGGACCGCTGTCGAACACCGGCACGAAGCCGTCGTCGGAACCGCCGAACATTTCGTCGGCGCTGAGCGGCACGTAGTCGTCGGGCGGGATGTCCTCCCACGGCGGCGACGGTTGGCGCGACTCGGCTGCTTGCGGCGCGCGGGCAGCGGCACGCGGCGTCGGCACCTGGACGGCCGGACGCGGCGCGGCCGGCTTCTCGGCGGCCGGCTGGGCCGCCGCCGGTTTGGCTGTTGCGCCTGCGCGCCCGCCGCGGTCCGACGACACGCGCATCCCCGCATTGCGCAGCACGTCGAGCGCGGCGGCGGCACCGCCTGCGCGCGCCGCCGGCCGTGCGGCGGCCGGCTCGGGTAATGCAGCGCGCGGCGCCGGTTCGGCCTGCGGCGCCGGTTCGTCATTTCGCTGCACGGCGGCAACGGCAGGCGGCTCGGGTTCCTTCCGGGCGGGAGGCGGCATGTCGCCAGCGGGCGCCGCCTTCGTTTCCGGCTGCGACGGCTCGATCGCTTGTGCGTCGGCCGCTGTCGGTACCGAGGCTGCGGCCTCTGCCGGTGACTGGGCGGCAGGCGGCTTGGCGGCCGGCCGTTCGGCTTCATCTCTTGACTGCGCGGGCGTCGAACGGGCGACCGGCGCAACCGGTGCCGCCGGCGCCGCAGCTTGCGGACGCGCTGCGCTGGCGGGCGTGGCCGACACCGGCTTCGCCGCGGCAGCGGTCGGCGCCGCTGCAGCACGCGGGGCCGGCACGGCACGCGGCGGCACGGACGGCTGGCCGCCCGGCGCGCTGCCGGCGCCAACGGCCGGCTCGAATGCGAGCATCCGCAGCAGTGTCATCGTGAAACCGGCGTATTCGTCGGGCGCCAGGCCGAGCTCGGCGCGCCCGACCGTCGCGATCTGATAGAACAATTGCACCTGCTCGGGGCTCAGCGTCTCCGCAAAACGACGCAGGTCGGCCGCTTCCGGCCATTCGTCGAGCACCGAGCCCGGCGCGAACTGCGCCCAGGCGATCCGGTGCAGCAGGCTCGCGAGATCCTGCAGCGCGGTCGAGAACGACAGGCTGCGCAGCGACATCTCGTCGGCAATCGCGAGGATTTCCGGGCCATTGGCCGCCGCGAGCGCATCGAGCAGGCGCACCATGTACGTCTGGTCGAGTGCGCCGAGCATGCCCGACACCGCCGACTCGGTCACCTCGTTCGCCGAATAGGCGATCGCCTGGTCGGTCAGGGACAGTGCGTCGCGCATGCTGCCCTGCGCGGCGCGCGCAAGCAGGCGCAGCGCCTGCGGCTCGAACGTGATCTGCTCTTCGCCGAGGATCCGCTCGAGATGCGACACGATGTGCCCGGCCGGCATCTGCTTCAGGTTGAACTGCAGGCAGCGCGACAGCACGGTCACGGGGATTTTCTGCGGATCGGTCGTCGCGAGGATGAACTTGACGTGCGGCGGCGGCTCTTCGAGCGTCTTCAGCATCGCGTTGAACGCGTGATTCGTCAGCATGTGCACTTCGTCGATCATGTAGACCTTGAAGCGCGCATCGACGGGCGCGTACACCGCGCGCTCGAGCAGCGCGGCCATTTCATCGACGCCGCGGTTGCTCGCCGCGTCCATCTCGACGTAATCGACGAAACGGCCCTCGTCGATCTCGCGACAGGCGCGACACACGCCGCACGGTTGCGACGTGACGCCGGTTTCACAGTTGAGCGCCTTCGCGAAGATCCGCGACAGCGTCGTCTTGCCGACACCGCGGGTTCCGGTAAACAGATAGGCGTGATGGAGACGCCCGCCGTCGAGCGCGTGCGTGAGCGCCCTGACGACGTGCTCCTGGCCGACGAGCGAAGCGAAATCCTTCGGACGCCACTTGCGTGCGAGAACTTGATAGGTCATCGGGAAATTGTATCAGTAACGCTGCGTCGCGCCGACACGCGAAACGGTGCGGAAGACGGGCAAGAGGCAGGTCGAACGGAGTGTGACGCAGAAATAAAAAACGCCCTGCGAACGGGGCGAGGAGGAAGGTGACGAGCCCAACCCTCGGCACTGGCGGAAAACGATTGTGGCTGCTTCGTTCCCGACCTGACCAGGTTCACCGCCCCACCATGCGAGGAGGCCCGTCACGGCATATTCTATCACCGCTTCCGGACGAATGCGACCGTTTGTTCGCATCAATGCGAATATCGCCGGGCAAACCGGCGCGTCGCCCATTCATACGGGCTGGACGCGGCCTACCCCTTGCAATTGACGGACCGGCCTCCATCTGCATGGCACGACGGTCGAACGTCGCGTCGTACCCCTACTCGCGTAGCGGCTACTATCGCCGCCCGCAGCAGATAGCAATTTAGGCTAATATGACGCCCGAACGACCCGCGAGCCGCGGCATGCAGCGCTTACGCCCCTCCTTTCCGGAAAGGCGGAGTGACCTGCCGCAGCGGCCGGCAGCCTACGGCGGCCGGTACGCCGCAACGCGCAAGCAGGCAGTCCCCGAACCGTAAGAGGTATTGACCCAATGAGCGAACAGATCAAACACATCAGCGACGCATCGTTCGAACAGGACGTCGTCAAGTCCGACAAGCCCGTACTCGTCGATTTCTGGGCCGAATGGTGCGGCCCGTGCAAGATGATCGCCCCGATCCTCGACGAAGTCGCGAAGGACTACGGCGACAAGCTGCAGATCGCGAAGATCAACGTCGACGACAACCAGGCCACGCCCGCGAAATTCGGCGTGCGCGGCATCCCGACGCTGATCCTGTTCAAGAACGGCGCGGCCGCCGCGCAGAAGGTCGGCGCGCTGTCGAAGTCGCAGCTCACCGCATTCCTGGACAGCCACCTGTAATACTGGCAGTTCCGCGGACGTGTTGTCAGTCGGCAACACGTCCGCCGTCACGCCGCCGATCGCTCGCTCAAGCGCGAATCGGGCTATGCTAGAATTAAAAAACGTCGACAAGACGCATTTAAGTCTCTGAGCGCTTCCGCTCGCCCTCCTCCCTTATTTCTTTCGTCGCATCTCCTCCCTGGCGGGTTCTCCGTATGCATTTATCCGAGCTCAAGTCTCTGCACGTCTCCGAACTGATCGAAATGGCCAATGGCCTGGAGATCGAAAACGCGAACCGCCTGCGCAAGCAGGAGTTGATGTTTGCCATTCTCAAAAAGCGCGCCAAGACGGGAGAGACGATCTTCGGCGACGGTACGCTCGAAGTGCTGCCGGACGGCTTCGGCTTCCTGCGCTCGCCGGAAATGTCGTACCTCGCGAGCACCGACGACATCTATATCAGCCCGTCGCAGATCCGCCGCTTCAACCTGCACACCGGCGACACCATCGAAGGTGAAGTCCGCACGCCGAAGGACGGCGAGCGCTACTTCGCGCTGGTGAAGGTCGACAAAGTCAACGGGCAGCCGCCCGAGGCCTCGAAACACAAGATCATGTTCGAGAACCTCACGCCGCTGCACCCGAACAAGCCGCTGTCGCTCGAACGCGAAATGCGCGGCGAGGAAAACGTCACGGGCCGCATCATCGACATGATCGCGCCGATCGGCAAGGGCCAGCGCGGCCTGCTCGTCGCGTCGCCGAAGTCGGGCAAGACCGTGATGCTCCAGCACATCGCGCACGCGATCAAGCAGAACCACCCGGACGTGATCCTGTTCGTGCTGCTGATCGACGAGCGCCCGGAAGAAGTGACCGAAATGCAGCGCTCGGTCGCCGGCGAAGTGATCGCGTCGACGTTCGACGAACCGGCCACGCGCCACGTCCAGGTCGCCGAAATGGTGATCGAGAAGGCCAAGCGCCTCGTCGAAATGAAGCACGACGTCGTGATTCTGCTCGACTCGATCACGCGTCTCGCGCGTGCGTACAACACCGTGATCCCGGCATCGGGCAAGGTGTTGACGGGCGGTGTCGACGCGAACGCGCTGCAGCGTCCGAAGCGCTTCTTCGGCGCGGCGCGCAACATCGAGGAAGGCGGCTCGCTGACGATCATCGGCACCGCGCTGATCGAAACCGGCAGCCGCATGGACGACGTGATCTACGAAGAGTTCAAGGGCACCGGCAACATGGAAGTGCACCTCGAGCGCCGTCTCGCGGAAAAGCGCGTGTATCCGTCGATCAACCTGAACAAGTCGGGCACGCGTCGCGAGGAAATGCTGATCAAGCCCGAGATCCTTCAGAAGATCTGGGTGCTGCGCAAGTTCATCCACGACATGGACGAGGTCGAGGCGATGGAATTCCTGCTCGACAAGATCCGCCAGACGAAGAGCAACTCCGAGTTCTTCGACCTGATGCGCCGCGGCGGCTGATCGCCCCCGCTCCGCAATACGGCCGCCCGCGCACCCTGCCCGGCGGCCGTTTTTCGATCCCAACCTGAACGTGAACGTACAGGTTGATCTATAATCGCGTCATTGCCCCTTCGAATTCCCCGCACCCGATGCCGAACGATGCCGCCACCCCGCTCCTGACCGTCAGCGACGCCGCGTCACGACTCGGCGTCACGCCGCGCACGCTCAAATATTACGAAGAGCGCGGACTCGTCACGCCATCGCGCAGCGAAGGTCGCTACCGCCTCTACGACGAAGCCGACCTCGAACGCTTCGCGCGCATCCTGCGGCTGCGCGCGCTCGGCTTCTCGCTGCACGGCATCACCGAAATGCTGAAGCGTCCGCTGGAAGAAACGGGCGACGGCCGGCGCCGCTATTCGGATGCCTCGCTGCGCGACATCCGAACCGGCCTCGCCGAGCAGATCGATACGCTCGACCGGCGGATCGCGGCCGTCCAGCGCGAGCTGAAGGAAGCCGTCGCGCTGCGCAAGGAGTTGCAGCACGACATCGACTACGTCGAGCGGCGCCTCGCCGGCGAAAACGCCGATGAACTGATCGCGCTGCGGCGGGCCGAAGCCGGCGCGCGGCGCGCCCGCAAGGATCGCGAATGAACGCGGTGCCGGGCCGGCCGCCGCTATGGAGTCGCGCGAACCTGCGCGGGGACCTGTTCCCGTGGGCACTCGCGCTCGTCACCGGCATCGACTACTTCGACAACGCCGTCTTCTCGTTCTTCGCGAGCTACATCGCGGGCGGCATCAACGCGTCGCCCGACGAACTGGTGTGGTCGTCGAGCGCCTACGCGGTCACGGCCGTGCTCGGCATCCTGCAGCAGCAATGGTGGGTCGACCGGCTCGGCCATCGCCGCTACGTCGCGGGCTGCATGCTGATGTTCTCGTTCGGCGCGATCGCGGCGGCGCTGGCCGATACGTCGCTGGAGCTCGCGTTCGCGCGCGGCTTTCAGGGCTACTTCATCGGCCCGATGATGGGTGCGTGCCGGATCCTGATCCAGATCAGCTTCAAGCCGCAGGAGCGGCCGCCCGCGACGCGCGCGTTCCTGATCATGATCCTGCTCGGCAGTGCGCTCGCGCCGATCGTCGGCGGGCTGCTGGTCGCGCATTCGACGTGGCGCGCACTGTTCGCGTGCACGGCGCCGGCCGGCATCGCGTTCGCGATCCTCGCGTTGCTCACGCTGCCCGATTCCGGCCGCACGCCGGACGACGAACGCGGTTCCGGACATTTCTGGCCGTACGTCGTGTTCGCGCTCGCGCAAGGGGCGCTGCAGATCGTGCTGCAACAGGTGCATTACCAACTCTACAGCGGCTCGCCGATGCTGATCGTGCTGACGTTTGCCGGGCTCGGCGCGCTCGCATGGTTCGCGTATCACCAGTGGCACCATCCGACGCCGCTCGTGCGGCTGCATGCGTTCCGCGAGCGGACGTTCCAGGTCGGGCTGCTGCTCTACATGTTCTATTACTACGAGACGACGGGCTTCAGTTACCTGACGGCGCGGCTTCTCGAGGGCGGGCTCGGCTATCCGGTCGAGAATGCCGGGCGCCTGGTCGGCACGATGTCGCTGATCTCGGCCACCGCGCTGTTCGCCTATCTGCGCTACGCGAAATTCGTCACGCACAAGAAGTGGTTCGTCGTGCCGGGGTTCGCGATCGCCGTCGCGGCCGCAATGTGGATGACGCGGATGACGCCGCAGGTCGGCGAAGCCGCGCTGATCGTCCCGTTGCTGCTGCGCGGGCTGCTGCTGCTCTTCATCGTGCTGCCGGTCGCGAACCTCACGTTCCGGATCTTCGCGATCGACGAATACACGCACGGCTACCGGCTGAAGAACATCGTGCGGCAATTGACGATCTCGTTCGCGACGTCGTCGGTGATCATCGTCGAGCAGCACCGCCTGGCCGTCCATCAGACGCGACTCGTCGAGCGCGCGAGCGTGTTCGACCCGCTGTTCCAGCAGACCGTCGATGCACTGACGCGCAGCTATGCGGCCGCCGGCCACGCGCTGAACGACGCGCACGGCCTCGCGATCGCGTCGATCGCGCGGATGGTCGCGCAGCAGGCGTCGTTCCTCGCGTCGCTCGACGGTTTTTACTTCCTTGCGGGCGTCGCGCTCGTCGGCGGTCTCTTCGCGGCATGGCAAAAACAGATCGATTGAGTTAAAAGACAGGCTTTGGATTTTCGTCCGCCGCCTCCATGCTTTCGAAACTGACTCGCTGGTTCGACGACCGCCGCCGCGACCGCGCGCTGCGCAGCCATCCGGTTCCCGACGCGCTGTGGCAGGAAACCGTCGAGCGCCTGCCGTTCCTCGCCACCCTGCCGCCCGACGCGCTCGGCCGGCTGCGCGAATTGACGAGCCTGTTCGTCGCGAAAAAATCGTTTTCGACCGCGCACGGGCTCGAACTGACCGACGCGATGATCGTCGCGATCGCCGCGCAGGCCTGCCTGCCCGTGCTGAATCTCGATTTGTCGCTGTACGACGGCTGGGTGGGCGTCGTCGTGTATCCGGGTGAATTCGTGATCCGCAAGACGGTGCAGGACGAGGACGGCGTCGTCCATGAAGTCGAGCAGGATGCGAGCGGCGAGGCATGGGAAGGCGGCCCCGTGATCCTGTCGTGGGAAGACGCGCAGATGACGGACGGCCGGGACGCATACAACGTCGTGATTCACGAGTTCGCGCACAAGATCGACATGGTCAACGGCGCGGCCGACGGCTATCCGCCCCTGTTTCGCCGCTGGCATGCGCCGCACCTCGACGCGCAGGCGTGGGCCGACGTGTTCGAACATGCGTACGACCAGTTCTGCGCGCGCGTCGACGCGGTGCCGGATCGCGCATGGGCGCGCTTCGAGCGGGACTCGCTGATCGATCCCTATGCAGCCGATCACCCGTCGGAATTCTTCGCGGTGTGCAGCGAGGCGCTGTTCGTCCGGCCGAAAGCGTTCGAGTCCGAATTTCCGGAGCTGTACCGGCTGCTGGCGCGCTACTACCGGCAAGATCCGGCCGGCACCGGGGCCCTCGACGCACCGTGAAAATTATTCGTCAACCGTCTGATTTTCTGGCATAATCGCCGTTTTTCGACCTTAGGCAAGTGGCTCGCGCCGGGCTTGGCGTCGGCCGAATCGCTCCCATCGGGGCGGCTCGACACGGCAAGCGGCGGGTTGGCTACCGCTATCACCAAGGAAAATCATGAAACCTGGCATTCACCCGGACTACCGCGAAGTCGTCTTCCAAGACATGTCGAACGGCTTCAAGTTCATCACGCGCTCGACGATCCAGACGCGTGAAACCATCGAACACGAAGGCAAGACCTACCCGCTCGCCAAGATCGAAGTGTCGTCGGAATCGCACTCGTTCTACACGGGTCAGCAAAAGATCATGGACACGGCAGGCCGTGTCGAGAAGTTCAAGAACAAGTTCGGCGCACGCGCCAACGGCAAGGCTGCAGCAAAGTAAGCTTTGCACCGTTCCGGTGGTTGCTACGCACCGGTACCGCACGAAAGGGCAGCCCAGGCTGCCCTTTTTTGTCTCTGCTCGCCCGGAAAGACGCCGCCCGGCGCCCGGGAAACGACCTGACGCACAACAGCGGGCGCGACTACAATGCCGGATGCTCGAAACCGGCTCGACCGCGCGCCACCGCGCCGGCCGCCCGCCCATAACAAATCGCTCATCTGCATGAAGCCTGTCGTCCGTCTCACCGCCTCCGCCACGCGTGCGCTGCCACGCTGGCTGCTGCTCACGCTCTGCTTCGTCTACGCGGCGTTCGGCCTGTTCGGCCGCGACCCGTGGAAAAACGAGGACGCGGCGGGCTTCGGCGTGATGTGGACGATGGCCAAGGGCGGCTGGCACGACTGGCTGCTGCCGAACCTGGTCGGCAAGTTCATCACGACCGACGGGCCGCTCGGCTACTGGCTCGGTGCGCTGTCGATCCGCGGCCTCGGCCCGTGGGTCGACGCGAGCAACGCGTCGCGCGTCGATACCGGCGTGCTGTTCTGCGTCGCGTGCGCATTCGTCTGGTACGCGGCCTACCTGCTCGGCCGGCGCGCCGAGGTTCAACCGTTCAAGTACGCGTTCGGCGGCGAGCCCGAGCCCCGCGACTACGGCCGCACGCTCGCGGACGGCGCGCTGCTGGTGCTCGTCGCCTGCTTCGGCCTCGCGGAACGCGGGCACGAAACGACGCCGCAGCTCGCGCAGTTCGCGTGGATCGCGATGCTCGTGTACGGGATCGTACGCGGCATCGACAAGCCGCTCCAAGGCGCACTGTGGTGGGGCCTCGCGATCGGCCTCGTCGCGCTGTCCGGCAACCCGGTGCTGGTCGTCGCGCTGCTCGCGGGCACGGCCGCGCTGTGGCTCGTCACGCCCGAGATGCGCAACCTGCGCCTGCCGCTGGTCGGCGTGCCGCTCGCGGCCGCGATCTTCGCGCTGTGGCCGCTCGCCGCCTTCGTCGCGGCGCCCGACGACGCCGCGTGGTTCTTCAACCAGTGGATCCACGGCAGCCTGATGCGCTTTTCGGGTCCGCCGACGGCCGTGCTCGGCTATGCGGCGAAGAACCTGCCGCTGTTCACGTGGCCGGCGTGGCCGCTCGCGATCTGGGCGTGGTGGAGCTGGGCCGGCATGCGTCGCCGTGCGCACATCGCGATTCCGCTGTCGGTCGCCGTGCCGCTCGTCGCGCTCGTGATCCTGCAAAGCCAGCAGTCGAACCGCATGTACATGCTGCTGCTGCCGCCGCTCGCGGTGCTCGCGACGTTCGCGCTGCCGACCCTCAAGCGCGGCGCGATCAACGCGATCGACTGGTTCGCGGTGCTGAGCTTCACGATCCTCGGCACCTTCGTGTGGCTCGTCTGGCTCGCGTCGCTCACCGGCTTCCCGCATCCGCTCGCGCGCAACCTCGCGCGCCTCGTGCCCGGCTACGAGCCGCATTTCAAGATCCTGTCGTTCATCTGCGCGGTGATCGTCACTGTGTGCTGGTGCTTCCTCGCGCGCTGGCGCGTGTCGCGACAGCCCAAGGTGCTGTGGCGCAGCGTCGTGCTGTCGAGCGCGGGCACCACGCTGATGTGGGTGCTGCTGATGACGCTGTGGCTGCCGATCGTCAACTACGGCCGGACCTATCGCGACGTCGCGCAACAGATCGCCGTGCACCTGCCGTCCGACTACGAGTGCATTTCGCCGGTGCGGCTCGGCGACGCGCAGATCGCAACCTTCGCGTATTTCGGCAACATGCGCTTCGATTTCTCCGGCGACTGCGACGTGATCCTGCGTCAGGACCGCGCCGACTTCGGCGAGCCGAGCGCGATGTCGCAATACGTGTGGCGGCTCGTCTGGGAAGGCCGCCGCGTCGCCGACCGCGACGAGCGCTTCCGCCTGTACGAGCGCATCGAACGGCCGAAGACGCCCGTCAAACGTCGGCCGCCGCGCCGCCAGGCGGCCGATTGACGATGTTCGGCGACATCCGCCGGATCGTCGGTCTCGCGTGGCCGGTGCTGGTCGGCCAGCTCGCGATCATCGCGTTCGGCGTGATCGACACCGCGATGGTCGGCCGCTACTCGGCCGTCGATCTCGCCGCGCTCGGGCTCGGCTCGTCGATCTACGTATCGATCTACATCGGCCTGACGGGCATCCTGTCCGCGCTGCAGCCGATCACCGGGCAGCTGTACGGCGCGCGGCGCTATGCCGAGATCGGCGAGGAAGTGCGCCAGGCGCTGTGGCTTGCGCTGCTCCTCTCGATTCCCGGCTTCCTGCTGCTGCATTTTCCCGAGCCGCTGCTACGCGTCGCGCATGCGCCCGCCGCGCTGCACGATCGCACCGTCGACTACCTGCGCATCCTGTCGTACGGGCTGCCCGCCAGCCTCGTATTCCGCATCTACAACGCGCTGACCAACGCGGCCGGCAAGCCGCGGCTCGCGATGATCCTCCAGATCGGCGCGCTGCTGCTCAAGTTTCCGCTGAACGTGTGGTTCATCTTCGGCGGCTTCGGCGTGCCGGCGCTCGGCGGCCCCGGCTGCGGGCTGGCCAGCACGCTGATCAACTGGGCGCTCGCGCTGATCGGCTACACGCTGCTCGCGAAGCTCGACGTGTTCGCGCCGCTCGCGATCTTCTCGCGCTTCTGCTGGCCCGTCTGGGCGCGCCAGAAGGCGATCCTGAAGCTCGGCGTGCCGATGGGCCTGTCGTACCTGATCGAGGTCACGTCGTACACGTGCATGGCGCTGTTCATCGCGCAGTTCGGCACGACGACGCTCGCCGGCCACCAGATCGCCGGCAACATCGGCGCGGTGCTGTACATGACGCCGCTGTCGATCGGCGTGGCGGCGTCGACGCTGGTCGCGCGCGCGCTCGGCGCGGGACGCGCCGAGGAAGCCCGGCTGCTCGGCCGGCACAGCGTGATCTTCGCGTGCGGCGTGGCGGCCGCCTACGGCGTGCTCGTGTTCGCGCTGCGCCCGCTGATCATCGGCGGCTATACGCCGAACCCGGCCGTCGCCGCGGCCGCGATGCCGCTCGTCGCGATCGTCGCGTGCTACCACGTGTTCGATGCGCTGCAGGTCACGTCGGCGTTCGTGTTGCGCGCGTACAAGGTGGCGGTCGTGCCGACCGTGATCTATGCGGTCGCACTGTGGGGCGTCGGACTCAGCGGCGGCTACGTGCTCGGCTTCGACGTGGGCGGGATCGCGCCCGCGTGGCTGACCGGTGCGCGCGGCTTCTGGTTCGCGAACACGGTCAGCCTGATGCTCGCGGGCGCGGGGCTCGTGCTGTACCTGCGCCGCATCAGTCGCGCGCACGCCGCCGCGGCCGCAGCCACGGCCTGACGCGCGGCGCGCTACGCGCTCTCCAGCACGTCGGCCGCGTGATATGACGAGCGCACGAGCGGGCCGGCGACGACTTCCCTGAAACCGAGCGCGAGCGCCTCGTCGTGCCATGCGGCGAAAGCCTCCGGGCTCACGTAGCGCCGCACCGGCAAATGGTGTTCCGACGGCGCCAGATACTGGCCGAGCGTCAGCACGTCGACCTCGTGCGCGCGCAGGTCGCGCAGCGTGTCGCGCACCTCGTCGTCGCGCTCGCCGAGCCCGAGCATCAAGCCCGATTTCGTCACGAGCGTCGGCCGCGCGGCCTTCGCCTGCGCGAGCAGTTCGAGCGAGCCGCGATAGTCGGCGCCCGGCCGCGCCGCGCGATACAGCGACGGCACCGTCTCGATGTTGTGGTTGAACACATCGGGCCACGCCGACGACAGCGCGTCGAGCGCACGCGCCGCGCGGCCGCGGAAGTCCGGCGTCAGCACCTCGACGCCGATACCCGGCACGCTCGCGCGCACCGCCGCGATGCACGCGGCGAAATGCGCGGCGCCGCCGTCGCGCAGGTCGTCGCGGTCGACCGACGTGATCACGACGTAGCGCAATCCGAGCGCCGCCGCCGCGTCGGCCAGCCGCGCGGGCTCGTCGGGATCGAGCGGCTCGGGGCGGCCGTGCGCGACATCGCAGAACGGGCAACGCCGCGTACACAGCCCGCCCATGATCATGAAGGTCGCGGTGCGCTGCGCGAAGCATTCGCCGATGTTCGGACACATCGCCTCCTCGCAGACGGAATGCAGCCGATGCTCGCGCAGCACGGCGGCCATGTCGGCCACCGCCGCGCTCATCATCGGCCGCGCGCGCAGCCACGGCGGCTTCGGCAGCGCCGCGCCGGCCGCGGGCTCGACGCGCACCGGAATGCGCGCGAGCTTGTCGCGACTTCTCGCGCCGGGCTGGCCGAGCGCCGTGAGGCTGGGTCGTTCGAGCGCGGTGGTCATCGTCAGTCTCCGAGGAACGCGACGATCAGGCGGTTCACGTCGGCGGCCGCCTCCATCTGCACCATGTGCCCGCTGCCGGCGATCACCTCGGCGCGCACGCCGTCCGGCAAGCCCTGCGCATGCTGCGCGGGAATCACCTGGTCGCGCTCGCCCCAGATCACGAGCGTGCGCGGCGCCAGCGTCGCGAGCCGGTCGCGGAACACACGCCGCTGCGCGGCGCCGTCGAACGCGGCGTGCGCGATCTTCTCCAGCGCGGCCTGCACGCCTTCGATCCGCTTGTACTTGACGAGATCCTCGACGAGTTGCCGCGTAACCAGCGCGTCGTCCGCGAACAGCGCGCCGAGGTGCGGTTTCAGCGTGTTGCGGCTGTTGCCGGCGACGAAGCCGTCGATGTACGCGCGGTTGATGTCGGTGCCGAGCCCCGCGCTCGCGATCAGCGTGAGCGATGCGACGCGTTGCGGCGCGCGCTCGGCCACCGTCATCGCGACCGCGCCGCCCATCGAATGGCCGATCAGGTGCGCGCGCTCGATGTGCTGCGCGTCGAGCAGCGCGAGCACCGCGTCGGCCAGTTCGTCGAGGCTGCCGGTCTCGACCACCTTGCCCGATTCGCCGTGGCCGGGCAGATCGAGCGCCCACACCGGCCGGTGCGCGGCGAGCTCCGCGTGATTGAACAGCCAGTTGTTCAGGTCGCCACCGAAGCCGTGGATCAGCACGGCCGGCGTGCCCGAACCGTCGCCCAGCTTCAGGAAGCGGACCGTGCGGCCGCCGATCTGCGCCTTCTCCGGCTGCGGGCCGGCCGCCTCGTCGGACGCCGCGCTCGGCACGAAATCGCGCTGGAAATCAGCGATCGCCGCGTCGATGTCGGCATCGCTCGCCTCGGCGGCCGCGACGACGCCGAGCAGCGCGCCGACGGGCAGCGTCTCGCCCTCCTGCGCGACCTGCCGGCGCAGCGTGCCGTCGAATGCGCATTCGACACCCGACGAAATCTTGTCGGTCTCGACATCGAGCACTTCGTCGCCCTTCACCACGCGTTCGCCGACCGCCTTCAGCCAGCCGTTGACCTGCCCCTGCTCCATCGACAGCCCCCATTTGGGCATCGTGATCATGTGAATCGACATCGTGTCAGCTCCTCGTCTTGAGTACCGCCTGCGCGATCGCATCGGCGGACGGGATATACAGGTCTTCCAGCACGCCGGCGAACGGCGCGGGCGTGTGCGGCGCGGTCACGAGTTCGATCGGCGCCTCGAGCGACCGGAACGCGCGCTGCGCGACGAGCGCGGCGATGTCGGTCGCGATCGAGCAGCGCGGATTCGCTTCGTCGACCACCACCACGCGCCCGGTGCGCGCCGCGCTTTCGAGGATCGTTTCCTCGTCGAGCGGCGACGTCGTGCGCAGGTCGATCACGTCGCACTGGATGCCGTCCTTCGCGAGCGTCGCGGCCGCGTCCATCGCGAGATGCACCATCCGGCCGTACGTGACGATCGTCGCGTCGTCACCGTCGCGCATCACGTTCGCCTCGCCGAACGGAATCGCATAGGATTCCTCCGGTACGTCGCCCTCGCGCGTATAGAGCAGCTTGTGTTCGAGGAAGATCACGGGATCGTTGTCGCGGATCGCCTGGATCAGCAGCCCCTTCGCGTCGTACGGCGTCGACGGGCACACGACCTTCAGCCCCGGGATATGCGTGAACAGCGACGTGAGCATCTGCGAGTGCTGCGCGGCCGCGCGCAGGCCGGCGCCGTACATCGCTCGGATCACGACCGGCGTCACGGCCTTGCCGCCGAACATGTAGCGAAATTTCGCGGCCTGGTTGAAGATCTGGTCGAAACACACCCCCATGAAATCGATGAACATCAGTTCCGCGACGGGACGCATCCCGCACGCGGCGGCGCCGACCGCCGCGCCGATGTAGCCACCCTCCGACAGCGGCGTATCGAGCACGCGGCCCGGAAACTTGTGGAACAGCCCCTTCGTCACGCCGAGCACGCCGCCCCATGCGTCGTCCTCGCCCGGCGCGCCCGCGCCGCCCGCGTTGTCCTCGCCCATCACGATCACGCTGTCGTCGCGCGCCATTTCCTGCGCGAGCGCCTCGTTGATCGCCTGCGAATAAGTGATCTTCCTTGCCATGTCTGTCTCCTGGAATGTTCGGTTCGCCGTGCCGGCTGCGGTGTCAGCCCGCGCTCACGGATACGACACGTAGACGTCGGCCAGCAGGTCGGCGGCATCCGGCAACGGCGCCGCTTTCGCCTGCGCGACCGCGTCGTCGATCAGCGCCTTCACCTGTGCGTCGACCGCACGCAGGTCGTCGGTCGTCAGCGCTTCGGCGCGCACGACGCGCGTTTCGAAATGCTTCAGGCAGTCCTTCTCGTCGCGCAGCTTCTGCACTTCGCCCGGCGCCCGGTAGGTTTGCGCATCGCCCTCGAAGTGGCCGAAGTAGCGCGTGAACTTCACTTCGACGAGCGTCGGGCCGCCGCCGTTGCGCGCCCGTTCGACGGCCTCGCCGAGCGCCTCGTGCACCGCGAAGAAGTCGAAGCCGTCGACGATCACGCCCGGCATCCCGAACCCGTTCGCGCGATCGGCGATGTTGTCGGTCGCGACCGACCAGCTCGACGACGTCGCTTCCGCATAGCCGTTGTTTTCGGCGACGAAGATCGCGGGCAGCCGCCACACAGACGCGAGGTTCATCGATTCGAAGATCACGCCCTGGTTCGACGCACCGTCGCCGAAGAAGCACACGCCGACGCCGCCCGTCTTCTTGTGCTTGGCCGCGAGCGCCGCGCCGCACACGAGCGGGCCGCCCGCGCCGACGATGCCGTTCGCGCCGAGCATCCCCATCGACAGGTCGGCGATGTGCATCGAGCCGCCCTTGCCGCGGCAGACGCCCGTCTTCTTGCCGTAGATCTCGGCCATCATCCCGTGCACGTCGACGCCCTTCGCGATGCAATGGCCGTGGCCGCGGTGCGTCGTGGCCACGTAGTCGTCGAGGCCGAGGTGCAGGATCGTGCCGACGGCGGATGCCTCCTCGCCCGCGTACAGGTGAACGAAGCCGGGTATCTCGCCGGTCGCGAATTCGACGTGCAGGCGTTCCTCGAATTCGCGGATCGTGCGCATCAGCCGATAGGCGTCCAGCAGCTTGTCCCTGCCGAGCTGTGTCGAAGCGGTCATGTGTGTCTCCTGGTAGGTCTGACTGCGAATGCCGCCCCGGCCACGCCGTGGCGGCGGATTGCACGGCCTGCGGCCGTCAGTGGAACGTGAAGCCGCCGTCGACGTTCACGGCCTGGCCCGTCACGTTGTCCATCGTCGCGAAGAACAGCGCGAGCCGGCCCATGTCTTCCGGCGTCTGCGCGCGGCCCTGCGGAATCAGCGTCAACTGGTGCCGCTGCCACGACTGCTCGACCGATTCGCCGTCGGTCTTCCATTCGTCTGACAGCCGGTCCCACATGTAGGTACGGACGATGCCGGGGCAGATCGCGTTGACGGTCACGCCGTCGCGCGCGAGCTCCTTCGCCAGCGCGTTGGTGAAGCCGACCACCGCGAATTTCGATGCGCTGTAATGCGCGAGATTCGGAAAGCCTTCCTTGCCCGCGATCGACGCGACATTGATGATCCGGCCGCGCCCCTGCGCCTTCAGGTGCGCGAGCGCCGCCCGGCAGCCGAGGAACGTGCCCTTCGCGTTCACGTCCATCACGAAATCCCAGTCACGCTCGGTCAGTTCGGCGACCGGATGAATGCTGATCACGCCCGCGCAGTTCACGAGGATGTCGAGCCCGCCGAGGTCGGCGAGCGCCTGCGCGACCATCGCGTCGACCTGCGCGGCCTGCGTGACGTCGACCTTCGCGATCGCGGCCCGCCGGCCGAGCGCGCGCACCTCGCGCGCGGTGGCGTCGAGCGCGTCGTCGAGCAGGTCGGCCAGCAGGATGTCGGCGCCGGCGCCGGCGAGCGTCAGCGCGATGCCGCGGCCGATGCCGCGCGCGCCGCCCGTGACGATGGCGACCTGTCCTTCGAGAGGGGCTGTCATGGCGATGTCTCCTTGATAATCGTTTGGATTTCGAAACGTCTTCGTAAAACCGGCGCATCAGTCGTGCCACGCACCGGCGTCGCGCAGCAGTTGCCGCGACGACGCGTAGCGCAGCGTGCGGCCGACATCGACCGTCAGCGGCCCGTGCCAGTCGAGTGCGATCTCGTAGCGATCGCCACGCGCGACCTCGATCTCGCGCTCGCCGTCGAACGCGAGCGTGCCGCGCTCGAACGGAATCGCGTGCCACGTGCCCGGTTCGAGCCGCTCGCAACTGCGCATCACGACGCGGTCGACGCGCCCTGGCGCGATCGGCGCGACGAGCGGCGTGCCGGCCGCGTTGCCGGCTTGCGCGAAACGCATCGCGAGCCCGTGCGGCGCGCTGCGTTCGAGCGGCGCCCACGCGCCGCCGAGCGCGGACAGGCCGATGCCGTCCGGTTCCGCGAACGTCAGGTAGAGCGAATCGATGTCGTCGGAGCCGGAGATCGCGCGTGCGCCGATGAAGCGCTGCCGCGCGGCGCACACGTCGACGAGCGCGATCTCCTCGCGCCCCGGCTGCGCGCCCGCGACGCAGCGCACGACGAGCCGCTTGTTGCGCACGAACGCGACCTCGGCCGGCACGGCGCCGGTCGCGGCGAGTCCTGCGGCGACGCCGGCGACGGTCGCCTCGCGATGTTCGGGAAACGCGTTGTTGGTGCCGGTGGACAGCGCGACGAGCGGCGTCGCGCCGCAATGCGCGGCCACCGCGCGATGGGTGCCGTCGCCGCCGAGCACGACGATCAGCGCCACTTCCATCCGGTGCAGATAGGCCGCGCCGGCCTGCGTGTCGGCGACGCTATCGGTGATCGGCAAGTCGACGAATTCGACCTGCGGCCAGCGCTCGTGCGGCGCGACCGCGCGATGCGTGTCGATCGCGCGCAGCAGCAGCGTCGCGATACCCGTGCGGTCGCGCAGCGTCAGCACGCGCTCGACGCCCATCGCGCCAAGGCCGGCCAGCAGGCGCACGATCATGTTCGCCTTCTCCGCGGTCGGAAACACGGATGCATGCGTCGTGAGGCGGCGGATGTCGCGCCCCGAAGCAGGGTTCGCGATCACGCCGACGGTAACGGGCGTCGTCACGGATTTGTCTCCATCCAGTGGGCGGGGCCGGCGCATTGGCGCACGCATCGGCCCTGCCTGTTTCGTCCGCTGCCATCGACGGGCGGCGGATCGTCGTCGCCGACGCGATCGCACCGGCTTGCCCGTCATCTCTGCAAGCGGCGTGCCATCGTGCGTGCGATGGCCGCGAAACCCGCGTCAGCATTGGCGCGGCAGGCACGCGCGGAGTCGGGATGCTTGGCCATGACGACGCAGCGCGCATCGAATTCGCCGGAACGTCTCACGTCGTCGATACGGCGACGCGGTCGTCGCGGCACTCGCGCCTGCCCGGCGTTCCGCCCGCCAGCCCCGCGTTCACGCGGCGCCGCGCATGCAGCGCCGCGCCGGCCGGTCGCCGCACG